>CAYTHS010000004.1:0-58736 GCA_964437665.1 uncultured Oscillospiraceae bacterium | reverse complement strand
GTCATGACGCTCATCATTTCCACCATGGAAGCTTTTCGCGCCCCAGCCGGCGCCGCCATCGTACCGAAACTAATCAAGGAAGACCTGTACAAAACCGGCACGGCGCTCAACCAGAGCGCAAGCCGTATCGCCGAATTGGCCGGCCTGGCGATTGCGGGCGGCGTGGTCGCGCTGATCGGCTGCGAAGGCGCGCTGCTCATCGACGCGGGGACGTTTTTCCTCTCAGCGCTCATCATCGTCTTCATCCACCTGCATGAAACGCTGGATACTTCCCGAATAAACATCCGTTCCACGCTGGAGAGCCTTAGCGGTGGGTTTCGGCTAATCCGCGAAAAAAGCGTTCTGCTGACGCTGCTTCTGCTCGGCGCATTAATGAACTTCACCTTCGTGCCGCTCAACACCTTTGCCGTACCGTTCATCGCCGAGGTACTGCACGGCGGCGCGGAAACGCTTTCAATCATCCAAATCATCTTCGTTGCTGGAATGGCGCTCGGTTCGGCGGTTGCGCCGCGGATTAATCGCCTGAGCGAACGGCTGCAGCTTGTGTTTTTCGGAATTGCGCAGGGCGTCGGCATCTGCCTGTTCGCGCTTGGCGGAAACCTGTCCGGGGCGCCGCTTCGTTTCGGAGCCGTGTTCTTTGCGTGTTTATTGATCGGCCTCGGTGCGGGTATCGTCAACGTGGTGTTCGGCACAGCGCTGCTCAAGCTCGTACCGCCCGACTATATGGCGCGGCTTTCCGGGCTTTCCAACGCCATCCTCGTGTGTTCGTTCCCCATCGGGAGTTTCATCTGCTCAGGCCTGGCGGCCGTGCTGCCGATCGGTTCCGCAATCTTCGCTTCCGGTGTTGTCGCGATCGCTTTGTACCTTTCAATCGCGCGTGTAAAAAACCTCTACGCGCTTTGAGCGTCTTCTCCCCTTCCCGACCGCCCGACTGAGAAAGGAGCGAAATGCAAATGCACCTGATTTTCATGCAGGCTACGTTTTTCTGCTATGAAGCACTGTAAACAGGCTGAACACAAATTGTACGGCAAGGAGGTACGCATATGAGCACCATTCGATTTTTACCGCTCGATCCACGCCTGGAAGCAGGTTCGTTTCTCTTGCGCCTCGCATACCGCGGCGATTCGCAAGCCGCGGGCGACATGCGTTCCGCGGCGGCATATTACAGCCGTAAATACGGCGTACCGATCGAAGAGTTCGCTGGATTGACGGAGGCGTATGCATATATCAAATCCCGTCTCGAATACGACGAAGAGGAACTGCTTACGCTCTTCGGCGTATGCGACGGGCTGCAAAGCAGCATCTACGAGGCGTTTCTGCTGCTCGCCCGCGTCCTCGGTAAAGAGCGGGTACAGGATCTGAATATGCGCATCGCCGTTATGGCCAAAGACCCGGATGCGGAACCGGATTATGACCACGCGGATATTTCCAGCCTGCTCGCCTTCGCGCATACACTGCCCGTATCAAACGAAGCGCGCTGGCTGTTCACAGACTCATGCCTGCACTACAACGAATACCAAGCAAGGCTCGATCTGCTGCTCGATCACACGGAAGCACTGGTCCGCGAAAAAACCGATCTGCTCCAGCCGTATGCAGACGCCGCGCTGAGCGGCTTCTCCGACGACCCGAGCGGAGGAAAACTCTTTTCACACCTGGCCGAAGCCGGTCTGAAGCTGGACTGCATCAACGCTGACGTCTTTCCTTTTGTTTTCCAGTTCTCCGGCATTGCGCTTTTTTCCAACATTGCCGCCGCGTCGCACTTCGGCGAACCGGAGCATACGTTCATCGCTTACGGCTGCCTTATCGACCGCATCAACAGTTGTGCCGAAACGGAGCGGGACACGGCGGAGTCTCTGCTCACACTGTTACATGTGCTTGACGACAAACGCCGGCTTGAAATCCTGACCGCCCTCAAAAGCACCCCGCTCTGCGGACAGGAGATCGTTGCGCTCACGGGGCTCTCCGCCGCAACGGTCTCGCATCATATGAACGAACTGGCAAGCACCGGCATGGTAAGCATCGAAAAGCAAGGCGTAAAACTCAACTATTCTTTCAACGCAGGCCGCATCGGCGAACTTTCCGATCTGCTGCGCAAAGCCCTGCTTGAATAGATTCCCCGCGGCGTGTTTTCCCGCACGACCGTTGCCGATCAAAAACTACTGTACATAACCTGAGGCGCGGAGTTTTCACCCCGCGCCCCAGCCTGTCAAAAAAGTTCCTGGGATTGTTAAGGGCCGCACCCCTTAACCCGTATATTCCGGCTGCGCCGGTTCATCCGGCGCAGTACGATCACCCAGAACGGGCGGTTTCTCTGTGCGCTTTGCCGCCCGGGAGTCCGAAGGACGAAAGGCAAAACGTAGTTGCTCCGTCAAAAAAAAGGGTTTTAACGGCCTCAGGCGCGGAGTTTTCACTCCACGCCCTTACTTGCCTCATCAGCCCCTGTGGCAGATATCCGATCCCGGGCACCCTGCGCAGGAGCAGCCGCAGGTACTCTTATGGCGCTTTTTATCACGGACCATCTTGACGATTACAGCGGCGACGATACAGGCGAGCACCAATCCCACGACAAGGGAAGCCCAGTTTGCGCTCAGCCATTTCAGCATGTTTCAACCACTCCTTTCGCCAGTTTGTTTTTGGATTCATAAGGGTTCTTACGCAACAGGAAGAAGAGCAGAACAGCCAGGACGATCAGTCCGACGGCCGTACCGGCCGTGAATCCGTTTCCACCGATCCAAAGGCCAAGCTGGTTGGCGATCAGCGACACCGCGTAAGCGAACACCGTCATATAACCGATCGCGCCCCAGGTCCATTTTGCGCTGTTCATCTCAGTCTTGATCGCGCCCATCGCCGCGAAGCACGGTGCGCAGAGCAGGTTGAAGAGCATGAAGCTGTATGCGCTCAGCGCGGTGAAATCCAGCGCAATGTTGCTCCAGATTTCCAAGCCGTCCTCGGCGACTTCGGCAAACCCGTAGAGCACGCCGAAGGTGTTTACAACATTCTCTTTGGCGATCAGGCCGGTAAATGTTGCAACGGCAGGTTTCCAACTCCCGAACCCCAGCGGCGCAAAGATAGGCGAAATGAAATTGCCGACGGCGGCCAGCAGGCTCGTGTTGTTGTCCTCAACCATGCCGAACACGCCGTCGATCACACCGAATCCCTGCAGGAACCACAAAACGATCGCAGAAGCCAGGATGATCGTTCCAGCACGCTTGATGAAGCTCCAGCCGCGCTCCCAGGTGCTGCGCAACACGTTTTTCATAGAAGGCGCGTGATAGGCCGGCAATTCCATGACGAACGGCGCGGGATCGCCCGCAAACGCCTTTGTCTTTTTCAGGAGGATACCGCTGACGATAACCGCAGCCACCCCGATGAAATACGCGCTCGACGCAACCCACCATGCGCCGCCGAAGATCGCGCCGGCAAACAGCGCGATAATCGGCATTTTCGCACCGCAGGGGATAAACGCCGTGGTCATAATGGTCATGCGCCGGTCACGCTGGTTCTCAATCGTACGGCTGGCCATAATACCCGGAATCGAACAGCCCGAACCGATGAGCATCGGGATAAACGACTTGCCGGAGAGACCAAACTTGCGGAAGATGCGGTCCATGATGAACGCGACGCGCGCCATGTAGCCGACGTCTTCAAGCAGCGCCAGAAGGAAGAAGAGCACCAGCATCTGTGGAACGAAGCCGATGACAGCGCCCACGCCGCCGACGATGCCGTCCACGATCAACCCGCTGAGCCAGGGAGCCACGTTCACCGCCTCGAACCACGCGCCAAGATTACCCGCAATCCACTCCCCAAAGAACGTGTCATTGGTAAAGTCGGTCACGACCGCGCCGATTGTCGTTACGGAAATATAATACACAACGAACATCACAACCACAAAAATCGGCAACGCCAGCCATCGGTTGGTTACGATTCGGTCGGTCTTGTCGGATGCGTTGAGCTTGACACCCTTATGTTTTTTAACGACGCAAAGGTCCATAATGCGGCTGATATAAGCGTAACGCTGATTGGTGATGATGCTTTCTGCGTCGTCGTCGAGTTCCTTTTCGCAGTCGGCGATATGCTCTTCGATATGCGCGTGCGTTCCTGCGTCGAGTTTGAGCTCGGCAAGCACTTTCTCATCGCGCTCGAACAGCTTAACGGCATACCAGCGTAAAAGAATCGCCGGAACTTTATCCTCTATCGATTCTTCGATGTGCGCGATTGCGTGCTCCACACTGCCGGAGAAAACATGCGGCGGCTCGCCGGAAACGCCTCTTTTTGCTAAAGTTATGGCCTTTTCAGCCGCTTCCTTCGCACCGTAACCTTTGAGCGCGGAGGTTTCGACCACCTCGCAGCCAAGCGCTTCACCGAGTTTCTTGATGTCGATCACGTCGCCGTGTTTACGCACAATGTCGATCATGTTCAGTGCAACCAGCGTCGGAATGCCAAGTTCGAGAAGCTGTGTCGTCAGGTAAAGGTTGCGCTCGAGGTTGCTTCCGTCCACAATGTCGATGATCGCGTCCGGCCGTTCATTGACAAGATAGCTGCGCGCAATCACCTCTTCGAGCGTATACGGCGAAAGCGAATAGATACCCGGCAGGTCCTGCAGAATCGCCTCCGAACGCCCTTTAATCTTTCCTTCTTTTTTTTCAACGGTCACGCCGGGCCAGTTGCCCACATACTGCGCACTGCCCGTCAGTTCATTGAACATCGTCGTCTTGCCGCTGTTCGGGTTGCCGGCAAGCGCAATCTTAATTGCCATAGAAACCTCCTCTTTCCAGTTAGATGCTGTTAACTTACGTCCCGAAAAAATCGGCGGCCGCCCGCCATCCGAAACAAACCCCCGTTTACGAAACTTCTATGTTTTCCGCATCGCTCTTGCGCACGGAAAGCTCATAACCGCGCACGGTTACTTCCATCGGGTCGCCCAGCGGCGCTACTTTACGCACGTAAATCTCCGTGCCGTTGGTGATTCCCATATCCATAATGCGCCGCTTAAGCGCACCCTCGCCATGCAGCCGCAGCACCTTTGCCGTGCGGCCGATCTTCACATCCCTCAGCGTTTTCATAAGTTGCCTCCTTTTTTATATCATGATGCGCTGCGCCATGTCCCGGTTTAGCGCTACGCGGCAATCCTTGACCTGCAGAATCATGTTTCCGGCGACGACACTGACCACCGTCACACGCCCGCCTACCACGAAACCAAGTTCCGCAAGATGCTGGCGCACCTCGTCCTTTCCGGTAATCTTTTGGATATAGTTCGTCTCCCCCTGTTGTGCCAATGTCAGCGGCATCATTCCAGCGCCTCCTGCTCGTCAGAACACAATCCCACGGCCTAATCCGTTAGAACCGTCTAACTTATTTCTGTATGGAGTTTAACGTATCTAACTCCTATTGTCAACCCTATTTTTTCGCGCTGTGAAAAAGTTTTATCCATGCAGCGCATCCGGCGCGTCCGCTTGCACACAGCCGAAGCGCTTGTTACAATATGCTTGTTCGCGGGCAGGACGCTTCGCCGGAAAACCGGCGCAGTATCGTAATATGAAGACCCAGATAACACACTCTGTTGTTTATATGCCTTACAGACAAGGAGGTCTGATCGAATGAACCGGTTTGCCGTTACAAATCTATTTGGTGTCGAAGGGCTTAACATCGCCTGGTACGGCGTGATCATTGCCAGCGGGATGCTGCTCGGTATACTGCTCGCGGTGCTCCGCACAAAACGGCGCGGTTTTCGTTCGGACGTGATACTCGATCTGGTGCTGTTGGCTGTCCCGCTGGCCGTAATTGGCGCGCGGCTGTATTATGTCGCGTTCGAGTGGGAGAGCTATGCGCAGGATCTCTGGAAAATATTCGCGGTCAACCAGGGCGGCCTGGCGATTTACGGAGGCGTAATCGGCGGTTTTCTCGGAGCGATGATCCTCACCCGAGCGAATAAGTTCCCTTTTCTGACGCTCGTCGACCTCGCTATCCCAAGCCTGATTCTCGGTCAGGCAGTCGGCCGCTGGGGGAACTTCGTCAATCAGGAAGCGTTCGGCGAACTAATTACGAACCCCCGGCTCCAGTTTTTCCCGGTCGGCGTGTATATCCAGTCCCTCGGCGAGTGGCATCAAGCGACATTCTTTTATGAAAGCGCGTGGAATCTGATCCTGCTATGCGTGGTACTGCTGCTCGGCAGGAAACGCGTAAAGGACGGCACACTGATGGCCGTCTACTTCATCGGCTACGGAATCGGGCGCGCATTGATCGAGGGACTGCGCACCGACAGCCTGTACCTCTTCGGAAATATCCGCGTTTCGCAGGCGCTTTCCGCCGTGCTCGTTCTGGTCGGAATCGCGCTGCTGGTGCTCGTTCATAAAGGCGTGCTCAGGGCGAAACCGTATACAGGTAAATACTTGATCGCCCCACCCGCGCCGGACGAAACAAAATAACAAAAAAAGCGGGGACAACCCCCGCTTCAGCCTGTCAAAAAAGTCCTTATTAAAGAACCGAAGCCTTACCCGTTGATTCCGCCTGCGCCGGTTCATCCGGCGCAGTACGATCGCCCGTTTCGGGCGGTTTTTCTGTGTACTTTGCCGCCCGCGCGGCCAAAGGACGAGAGGTAAAAAACGGTAAAGCGGTTTGGGACCGAATCAGCACGCACCGTTTTCCATGCACCATACCTTGAGGATCGCCGCCTGCGTCTTTCCGTCGCAGATTTCGCCGCGCAGTACCATCTGCACGAGCGTTTCGAGCGGGATGCGTTCCAGATTCAAAAACTCATCTTCGTCTGTATGTGCACTGCCGAAGGTCAGCCCTTTTGCCACGAACAGGCGGATGTTTTCGTCCAGGATCGCCACGGACGGATAAAAATCCCCGATATAGGTCAGCGTTTTTGCCGCCGCGCCCGTCTCTTCGGAGAGTTCGCGCCGCGCGCACGCCTCCGGCGATTCCCCCTGGTCGAGTTTGCCCGCCGGCACTTCCAGCAACGCCATGCCGAACGGATAGCGGTACTGACGCACCATGAGCGCCTCGCCTTCGTCCGTCAGCGCAACGATCGCAACCGCTCCCATATGGTGAATCACTTCACGTACGGTAGTTTTGCCGTTGACCAGCCGCACGACATCCTGAAAAAGGTGTACCACCTTACCGCGGAAAATCTCTTTGGACGATACGGTTTCTTCCCGGAGTTCAGTTTGTTTATTCATGTTTGTCTCCCGTCCGGCCGGATGTTCGCTTTGCAGCGGCCCCGGCCTCTCGATTCGCTGTGTTTTCTCAAGCGGATTGTACCACAGCTTTTCACGTTTGCAAACGCGCCGCTGTTTACAAATCTTCAGCGGTATGCTAGGGTGTGTTTCTAAAGCCTAGAAGATGCAATTTTGCTGGATCGGCTTGCAGATTGAGACGAAAAACACAGACGCAGTGGTGCTGCGGCGAGGCTTATTAACGAAAACATGCAAGTCGAGGCGGCGGAAATGCGCTTTTGTGACTTTAGAAACACAACCTAAAAAGCAACCCGCAAACTCAGCGCAAGAAAGGCGATTATATGCTAACGTTCGATCCTGGACCTTTCCGAAAAATCCTTACGCTGCACGCCGGGCGTTATCCCAAAATGGAACCTGCGGACGCGGTCAAGTTCGCATATCAAAGTGTGTTCGGCGGCGGGCATCTGATTGCGAGCGAGGCGAACAGCCTCGCCTTCCTCACGGAGGAGCGCAAAAAAACGTGTTCGAACAAACGCCGCAGCGCCACACAGGAAGCATTCCTGCCGATCGGTCTCGGCTATGCGCGCATGAATCTCGGTTCCCCGTCCTTACTGCCTCTCCCGGACGCGCTGCTCAACCGTATGTTCGTCCGCTCAGCGCAGGGAGCGGGCGGCGATATGAAAACATTTCAACGCGTACTTGAAGAAGTAGTCCGCGCGGCGGCGGACGGCGCGTTCGCTTTTTCTATGGAAGCGCTGGACTCTTATCTCGACAGATACCGGGCGGCGGGCAGTCCCATGGTGCGGCACAGCGAAACCTACCGCCGCGCGTACCTCCCGGCTTACCGCGTCGTCGACGGCGCATATGCCGCTCTGCTGCCGCTGATACGGCAGATACAGGGCGCGCTTGACCGCGGCTCGCTTCCCGCAACCTTCGCGATCGAACAGGCACACGCCCCTTCCGCCGCGGCGATTGCCTTGCTTTCCGGTCTGTTCAATCCCGTTTCACTCTCCTTCGATGCGGCGGCATGCACGCTGTCTGTGCGCAGGCTCTGATCGATAATCACATAGATTATTTGCGTAATTACACCTGCAAAGTTATAATTAGGTAATAAAACTCATTTCCTTTTTTTCGCCCTCCGGAGGTGATTGATTTGCGAATCGGTTACGCCTGTATCGCACTGGCCGTGCAAGACGCGGATTTGCGGAGCTGCACGCTGAAAAACGCTTTGCCGGAGCGGTTGCTTGCGCTCGCAGCGCATAATCTCGCCGTGCTGGAGCGCATCGTCGATTACAATATTAAAAATAATATACGTCTTTTCCGCATCAGTTCGGATTTGGTCCCGTTCGGTTCTTCCGCCGCGCGTTCGCTGGCCTGGGAACACGAAAACAAAGAGCGGCTTGCCTCTATCAGCGAAAAAATCGTCCGCTCGGGCATGCGCGTTTCCATGCACCCCGGGCAGTACACGGTGCCGGGTTCGCCGGATGCCGACGTAGCGCGCCGCTCCGTTGCCGATCTCGCTTACCATGCGCGTGTTCTGGATGCGCTCGGGCTCGGACCGGAGCATAAGATAATCTTGCACGCAGGCGGAAAATACGGCGACGCGAAAAGCGCTGTGGTGCGATTCTGCACACGCTTCAACGACTTGGACCATGCGATCAAACGGCGGCTCGTGCTGGAAAACGACGGCATGATCTATGATATCGCCGAGGTGCTCGATCTCTGCGCGCATACCGGCCTGCCCGCGGTCTACGACAACCTGCATAACGCTATCCATCCCGCCGACCCCACGAAAACGGACGCGTACTGGATTGCGCAGGCCGCGGCGACCTGGAAGCCGCACGACGGCGCACAGAAGATTCACTATTCCCAGCAGCATCCTTATAAAGCGCGCGGTGCTCACTCCGCTTCAATCGCCATCGACCCGTTTCTTGCGTTTGTGCGCACGCTGCCCTGCGATACGCTGGACGTAATGTTAGAAGTCAAGGACAAAAATCTCTCCGCACTTAAGTGTTCGCTCTGCACACGCGGCGCACCGCCGGGCGCGCTGCAGGCGGAATGGGCCCGTTACAAATACGCAGTGCTCGAACGCTCCCCTGCCGCAGCGGCAAACCTGCGCGCACTGTGGCGAACCGGAAAACGGCCGGACCCCGTCGTTTTTTACCGCATGATCGAGAGCGCGCTCCATACGCCCGGTCATCGCGGCCGCGCTGCCAACGCGCTGGAACACGCGTGGGGGTATTTCAAAAAAGACGCTTCCGCCGCCGAACAAAAACGCTTCTTCAGCCTATTGTCGCGATATCTTGCGGGCGGCGCCACACTCGTTCAGATAAAAACCTATCTCTTTCGGCTCGCACAAAAATATGATACGGACTACCTGCTCGACTCCTATTATTTCGTCCTCCGTTCCGAGGACGCGCCGTGACCGCGCTGCAAAAGCGCCGTGTTTTCCAAACCCGACCAACGCAAGAAAGGAGAAGACCATGCCAGAACCTCATGCAGGAAAATCAGGCACACTCTTCCGCAGCCTGATCGTTGCCGCGTCGTTCGTGCTGATGATCGCCGTCAATGCGCTTTCCGCGCTGCTCCCGCTCAACGGCGTAACGCCACAGGACGTTTCCGCCATGTACCCGAACCTTTTCGTTCCCGCCGGCTATACGTTTTCTATCTGGAGCGTTATCTATCTGGCACTGCTGCTTTTTACGCTCTACGAACTCGGTGTTTTCCGGGGTAAAGCGCCCGCGAACGAAGCCCTGCTCAATAAAGCCGCCGTTCTTTTCGCCGTTTCTTCGGTTGCGAACGTCGCGTGGTTGTTTTGCTGGCACTATGGGGCGATCGTACTGAGCGTTGTTATGATGCTGCTTCTGCTCGTCAGTCTGATCATCGTGCGTTACCTGACCGCTGGCGAGGCAAAGGCCGCGCGCGAACGAATTCTGGTGCAGATCCCCTTCAGCCTCTATTTCGGCTGGATCACGGTCGCGACAGTCGCAAACATCACAGCGCTGCTCGTGCACGTCGGCTGGGACGGTTTCGGCGTCTCCGAGCCGGTCTGGACGATAATCATCCTCGCCGTCGCGGCGATCCTCGGCACGCTCACGACGCTGCGGTTTCGCGACCCGGCGTACGCTCTGGTGCTGATCTGGGCGTATACTGGCATCCTGGTCAGCCATATCTCGCCCGCCGGGCATGCCGGCGCGTATCCGGGTGTAATCTGGGCCGCGGTTGCGTGCATGGTGCTTTTTGCCGCCGCGTTTGTTCTTTCAATCCTGCGAAAAAAAGCGCAGACATAAAGTTCCACAGTCAGAAACGAGGAAAGGCTCGCAGGCGCGAGTTATGAACCCGTCAAAAAACATGTTCTTTGACGGTCTCAGGCGGCGCAAATGCGCCGCCTTTCTGAATAATAGTAAAATAATTTATCAATGATTTCGTGTCTGGAATTTTTGGAAGTACGCTCCCGTCAAAAGAAAAACAACCCCACCGCCCCAGGGCCAACATGGGACGCGGTACAAGGTTCAAACGGCACGATGTCCGCCCCTGCGCCCGGATAACGGTCGATGATCTGCGCCGCAAGCAGGTGTGCCTCCTCTTCCGCGCCGGTGTGCGAAACACCGAAACGCCGGTTTTCCGTCCGTTCGCCGTGCAGTTCGGAGAAAACCTCAACAAGCGTCGCGAGCGCCTTTTTCCTGCCGAAAAGTTTCCGGTCAAGAACGATTTTCCCCTCTTCATCGCCTTTCAGGATAGGCTTGAGATGCATGATCGATCCCGCCAGCGCCGCGCTGCCGGAAAGCCTGCCGCCGCGCCTGAGAAAGTTGAGATCGTCCACCATGAAGAACTGACGGAGCTGTGTTTTGCGCTGCTCGATATACGCGGCAATCTCCGAAACGGTCTTGCCGCCGTTGCGCATCTCCACCGCTTCGCGCACAAGCAGGCCCTCGCCGATGGTCGCGGAAAGCGTGTCCACCACGCGTATTTCGCGCTCCGGATACTTCTTTTGCAGGATATCGGCGGCTTTTTGCCCGCCCGACCAGGTCCCGCTGAGTCCGGATGACATCGTAAGACAGAGCACATCCATTTCCGCCTGCAAAACAGGCTCGAATGCAGCTAAAAACGCACTCGTATTGATCATGGATGTTTTGAGTACAAGTGTTCCGTCCTCGCGCATGCGCTTGAAAAACGCATCGAAGTCGAACGGCGCGCCCGGCCCGTAGCAAAGCACCTCGTCCTCGTTGATCGAAAGCGTCAGAGAAACGATCTTGAGTCCGAGTCGGTTTACCTCATCCTCAAACAGATTTGCTGAAGAATCGGTAAAAATCTGAAACGACATTGTGTTTCCCACCTCCTTATCTGGTTTGTTGTACTATATTAAACATTTTTTCTTTCTATGTAAAGAGATTTTATAAACGGCGTTTGCTGGCTTTTTTTTGTTTCAGCGATTATAATAGACAAAAATACGCGTCGATCGGGGCAAAACCATGCGATACGATAAAAACCAAATTGCGGAAAAATTAATTCGCTGGGAAAACTTCATGAACGATTTCCGGCTGCCGGACTGGGACGAACTTCCTCGGATTAAATTGTACATGGATCAGATGATCGGGTTGATTACACAGTTTCTCGGCTTTTTCGTTTATGATCCGGGCGAGGAAAAGCTGCTCACGCCTTCCATGGTCAATAATTACGTCAAAATGCGCCTTCTTCCGCCTCCGGTTAAAAAGAAATACAGCAGAAAACACATCGCGCTGCTGATCATGATCTGTACCTTCAAACAGTCGCTGAGCATGGCCGCCGTCGAGCAGATGCTGCCGCCGGACGATGAAGAGAAAATCCGCGCGGACTACGAGCGCTTCGTCGCAAGCCACAAACGCCTTGCGCTCTACTTCATCAAGCAGGTCAAAAGCGTCGCGGGACCGATTTACGACGAAACGTCCAACACCGGCACAGAAGTCAACGACCTCGTGGTTGGCACGGCAATCGCTTCAAGCTTCACACGCCTGCTCGCAGGCAAAATCATCGCGCTGAAGCTGCCGGACGACGAACACGGCGATCTCCCTTCCCAACAGAATGAATGCAGCGCTTCCCGCTGAAACAGGAAGCGCCGAAATCGTAAAAACTGTTTTTTGAATGGGATAATCGTTCCTTTCCTTTCGGATTTTGGCCGCACGAACGGCAAAACACACCGCAAACCGTTCGAAACGGGCGATCGTACTGCGCCGGATGAACCGTCGCCGCTGGAATCAAAGGGTTAAGGGGCTGCTGCCCTTAACAATCCCGGAAATTTTTTTGACCAATCGGGCGCCTTCGCAGCAATGGAAAACTCCTCCATTTATTGTATTACTTACAATCTCTCCTGCAACGCTTTTCGAGTACGCTATTTCCGGCGCAGCGCCATGGCCAGCAGATTCATGTGTTTTCCGGCGCCGGCTTCCATCGAAGGCCTGTCCTGTATAGCATGTTCGTTTTCACACGCCAGCCAGTCGTTCCAGCATTCGTCAAAGTGTTGCAGTTCCCAGACGTCGAGCACCTCCGCTTCCTCTGTGTGCGAAAGGTTTTCAATCCAGAATTCGCGCGCGCGCAGCGTTGCAAGGTCTTCCTTTGTCCATGAAAGCAGCATTTCCTGCGGATAATCACCGCCAAAGCAGCGTTTCATCCCCGGCACGACGAAAAGAAGTATGCCGCCGCGCTTAACGAGCGGGAGCAGGTGTTTGCCGAGGTACGCAGGGTCAATACCGAAGTATTGATATGCATCGATGCAGACGGCCGCATCGAAGAACGCCTCGGCGTACGGCAGCGCATGCGCCTCCGCATAGACGGGGACGATCTCGTCCGCGCCGAGACCAAACGTACGGAAGCGCGCCCAGTTCTCCGTCGGCGGAATCCAAAGGTCGGTTGCGAACACTCGCAGACCGTATTCCTTCGCCAGCATAACGGACGTAACCCCCTTGCCGCAGCCAAGGTCAAGCACGACCGACCCGCGCTCGACCGGGTAACGGTGAATCGTCTCTTCCAGCAGTTTTGCAGGATTCGGTCCCATGATGTTCTCGCGAATAAAGGCCTCGGTAAACATGTTTGTGTTTACAAATTTCATTCTCTCTTCCCTTTCGGTATTACGTCATAACATTTTTTTGTTTGCTTCCATCTATACATGCAGAACCCGTTTCCCTGCGGAAAAAGAAAGCGGCCGGGGTAAACCACGGTCGATCCGGTGAGCTTTGTATGCCGCACGGCCTGGTGTTTCCGTACGAAACAGCAGGCAGCCCCAATAAACGGCCTTTTTTCGTAATCCTATTGCGATTGTTTTTTTTTGCATGTCCCTTGCAGAACAACGGCCAAACCGACACTTCCTTTTGGCGTTTCATTCGGCTGCATCCCAGTATATTTTGCATTTTAACATGCGTCCGCGACGGATTCAAACGTCGCAAAACGCGATTTGCCTCATCGGGCAATCAGCGTATTCGCGATGCCTTCGGCAAAGGCGTCGATGCGTTTTTCGATATTCGCGGACCGCATCGCTTCACCGGGATAATGGGCCGTCTCCAACAGGCAAAAACGGGGCGGCAGCATGAACGCTTTGTTGAGGCAAAGCGCGCCGAGCGTCTGCTGCGCCACAAGGTCGCCCCCGCTGTAACCCGAAACAACGACGGCGTAAAGATATTTATCGTAGGGCGGATTGAACACCACAAGGCTCGTGAGGCGGTTGATGAACGCCATGATATTCGCGCTCACGGAATCATTGTAATTCGGGCAGAGCAGCAGCAACGCGTCACACGCCATCAGCGCGGGATATACTTCGCTGACAATGCTTCCGCCGTAGAAGCAGGAATTCTGCGCGGCGTAGTGTGCGCAGGTCGTAAACGAGCAGCCGCGGCAATCGTAAATCGTACCGTTCTGCAGCGACAACTCCCGCACGTCGAACCGGCCTCGCAGCCGCCCGCAGACGTTCGACCCGATCTGCAGCGTATTGGAAGTCCCCTTGTCCGACGCGTGGAGCATCAGTATTTTCGGTTTTGCAAACCGCGGCGCTTCAAACGCCGCCAGCCGCATGACGAGCTCGCGCGCGGCGAGCCGATAGGCTTCCGCTGGTTCCACATCCCGGCGCTTTCCCTGCACACGCCAGTTGGCCAGCGAACCGGTCGCCTCCACAAGCGGTCTTCCCGGAAAGATGCAGCCGGCAAGGTTTGCCGCCAACGCAAGCTGGTCTGCGGTCTGCTTGGTATAAAGCTCGCCATCACCGTCAAGCAGGATCCCGGCAATCGAGCCTTCCATCGCACACGACTTCCGCCGCAGCGCGGCGATCAGTAAAAACGTGCTTTTGCTCATACCCGCTTCGTCTGCCGCGAGCGCAAAAAGCACCCGCCTCCCGGCGAGATTTTGCAGCGCGTTCCCAGCGTCCGCAGTTGCATGCGGTATACCGGAAAGCGCAAAGCGGAGCGTCTCGTCCAGGCGATCGCTTCGGCCTGCCGTTATGACGATCAGTTCGTCCATGCCGCATCAAACTCCTTTAAGCGCCGCCAGCTTTCCTTAATCCGCGCATACAGCGCCGGGTCGAGCCCGCGTCGCCTGCGCTCGGACCCGTTTTTCGTCAGGCGCGTTTCGCAGCCGAAGTACACCCCGCCCCCGGGAATCGCCGCGTCGTGCCATTCGCCGCGCAGCGCACGCAGTATCGAGATCGCCGCCGAAGAAAGTCCGGGCGCGATATACGGCTTATACCCCAGCGCGCGGATGGATAGGTTGGCCTGCACCGTTTCTTCGGTGAGCCGCCTTGAAAGCGCGTCGTCGTACCCCTCTTCCGGCGCGTTCGCAATCACAAGCCCCGCGCCGTGCGGTCCAAACGCGCAGAACGCTTCCGCCGGTATCCCCTGTCTTTTCGCAAGATAAACCGCGCGCGCACGCATTACGCCTAATCCGAATCCGCGCACCTGTTCGGGCAGAAGCCCGTTCGCGTCGAACTCTCCCGTATCGGTTTCGTTGCTCATCAAAAACACCGCGCGTGCGAGCTGATCGACCGGATCGGACACTTGGCAGAACAGCCCGCAAAAGCCGCTTTTCCGCGCACGGTGCGCGTAGGCGCGCAGCATATCGCGGTTGGCGGCGTACTGAGCCATGCGCACGTCGCCCGCTTCCCTGCCGACGGGCGGCACACCGCGTGACGCGGTGAAGATCAGCGCGTCGCAATCGAATAATTCCGCTTCGGACACGATTTTCACTTCCGGAAGCGCTTCGCCACCGCGTACGGGCAGAATCTGATTCAACTCCGCCTCGTAGCGGGCGCATCTCTTGCCGTCCGGATCGTAAAGGCCGATTTCGGACAAATCCGTACCGAGAAGTTTTAGTCCGGTGAGCACCGCTCCGCCAACGTCGCCAAGGCCGACCAGACAGACTTTTTTTCGCACGTTTGCACGCACGGCCGAATATTGCAGCACGTCGAAACCACGCGAAAACGCCGTGTTGATCACACATGCGCCGTTCGCACTTACCAATCGGGCGAGCGCGCCGTTTTCTTTCGCCGGGCATGCAGGCAGCAGCAGGTTCGCGCCTTCCGGCTCGCTTCGTTCGGAAAGGCTGCGTATCGCATAGTATCCGCGGCTTTGCTTCGGGTCGCGTTCCACAAGGAAGACGAGCGGCGTAAACGCTTCGTCTGCGGGTTCAGCGCCTTCCGGGAGTGCTCCGCCGGCCTGGCAGAGGCAGAACGAACAATAGCGGTAATACTTCATAGGTTCAAACATCCTCCGCGTTGGAGATGCGCCGCATCTGGCGGATATCGTCGCGGATATACGCCGTCGCCATTGCGTTGAGATCGTACTGCACGTGCGCGCCCTTGTCCGGCAGACGCGGACGCAGAAGCGCCTCGCCAAGCCTGCGCAGCGTCAGCCCCGTGCCCTGCAGCTTGAGGTATCGCTCCTCCAGCACGCTCAGCACGGTCAGCGCGTTTTTGAGCGCCACGCGCGAGAACTGGCGCACGGCCGGCGGCGGCGCGCCATGCAGGTATTTCGGGTATTGATACGGCAGTATCAGGTTGATGCTCGGCGGAAAATCACGTACGCCGATTTCTCCGGAGACGCTGTCCCCGCCAAGGAACGGCAGCAGCAGGCTCTCGGTAAACCAGTATTGCATGTTGGGGATGAAGTATTCACAGTCTACCTCGCGTTTCTGTTCGCGCATAAGGTCGAGCCCGCGGCTGGAAAGCACGCCGACGATGATGCGCTCGATCTCAACTCCCTGTTCGCGGAACAACGGGTCCAGCTTTTCGAGCCGGTAGCCGTTGTGCAGTAAATCGTCGATCAGGAGCACAGGCCTGCGGAACGACTTGAGCGTTTTTACCTGATTGGCAAGGGGAGAATACCCCGGCGATTCGGTGATGTCGAATCCGCTTTCGTCCGCGCGGAAAACCTTGTCTACATGAAGCGCTTTGGTCACCGTGTTGGGTACGATCGTATCCGCGAGGATTTTGCCGTACGGAACGCACATATATTTGCCGAGCCGCCTGTCCCCCGGCGAAACGGACGAAACGCCGTTGCGCGCGCGCACCTTTTCGATCAGCCCGGTATTGATGGCCTCCATATCGAAGCAGAGCAGCAGCTTGCCTGGAAACATACTGGCGATGGCCTGCCGCAGCGGGGGGCGCGCGGAAACGACAGCCTCGCGGACAGCTTCGTCACCGGCAAACGGTTCTTTGATGCGCTGGAGCGCATCCTCGATCAGCACCAGCGGCGCGCGCATATCCGCGCAGAGAAGATCGTTTGCCCCCGGCACGGGTAAAAACCCCGTCTGCAGCGCGGCGGCGCGGTCGGCTTCGTTTTCACAGCGGTAGAGCGCATAGGTGTGTTCGTTTTTCAGCGAGCGCGCCAACAGGCCGCAAAGCAGCGCGCGCAGCTCTTCCCCGCGTCCCTCGGTCCGCTCGATTAAGAGTATTCTGCCCGAAGCGAAGCGCCGTACGGCCTCCGCCGCCGTGCGCCTGCCCCCGAGCGCGTCGTAAAGGTCGGTCACGCCGATGCTCTTTGCCCGGATACGCGAAAGCGCATCGCCGGAAGCGTCCCTTGCAGTCGCATCATATACACCGGCCGCCTCGCGCACCTCGAATCCGCCGGACGCGGACGCGCTGAGTTTGCGCTTGTACTGCGGCATACGCAGGTACAGTCCCCGCGCATAGATGAAATCCTGCACAACCGGATCGACCAGCATGCCGATGTCGATGTCCTTGTCGATGTAGTCGCGTATCTGCGTGCTGCTTGCGGATTCGTAGTACGCCGGGAGCGTAAGAGAGACAATCTTGCCCTTCAGGATATCCTCCGCCCGGCGCGGATCGTCGGTATGCGCGGCTTCCACGCGCGTAAAAAGAATGTGGTTGTAATACGGTGCCGTGTCTGTGCCGCCCTGCCGGTAGGCGCTCGCGTTGAGGACCACGTCGCTTCCCGCGACGATGAACAGTTCCCTGCCGGGGAACAGCGCGCAGAGGTCCGACAGATCGTCCGGCACGGCAAGATTGACGGGGATATCGTCGGGGAAAAGATACACGTCCGGCAGAGAAGCGGCGCTCATGCTCACGATCTGCCGCCGCATAAGCTTGGCCAGCGTGCGCTTGCTCCAGGAAAATTCGTCCACCGCGAGGTACACCTCGAACCCGCGTCCCTTGATTTCCTCCACAATACGCTTGTGGCCGGCGGAAAACGGATCGAACGTGCCGGGGAAAAACGCGACGGGCTTGAGCGGCGGATAGGCAAACCCGCCGCCGGTTTCGCAAAGCGTGATGAAGCGGTAAAGATGGTTGAGCATGGCCGCCTCGTTGAAAAATGCCAGCATGCCGTCCCGACGTTCGCCAAGCAGCGTCAGAAGCTTTTTCCCGAAACGGACGAGACCGGCACGCCGCGCTTGCAGCGGACAGGCACCGTTGGCGAAGTAGTTGCGGCAGATCACCTCCAGCGCGGTAAGCCGTATCCCGTCGTCGAAGTGCCCCACGCCGGTTAGCAGCAGACCGAAGACCCGTTCGCTCATCGCATTCATCCGTGCGCTGTTTTCGCTCACGTAAACGGAGAGCACAGTGCAGAGCGTCGAAAGCGCCGCGCGCGCCGCGCGCGTGTTGGAGGCACGGATCAGCGCTTCGAGATAATCGATGCCTTCGTCCATCTCCTTTTCCGGCACGCCGCAGATCAACTGGCCGAGATACGGCGGAATGTAGCCGGATATCTCGTTCTGTCCGGTTTCCAGTTCGCGCAGCAGGTCGATCATGATTTCGTTGCGCTGATCTACGCTCAGATGTCCGGACACCTCCACCAGCGCCTCGCCAGCCCGTTCTCGGACCGGCAGGTGTTCGCTCACCGAAAGCAGGTTGGAAAGGTGCATGGCCGCATGGAACGCTTCGGCGGGGAATTCACGCACATAATCGCAGAGCCGGTCGATCTGCGCAAGTTTCATCATCCAGGGAACGCTGCTTTTAAGATTGGAAAGATAGATCTCCGCAATCGGCAGCGCCGGTACGGGCAGAGCCGGCATCCCCGCCTTTTTCCGCAGCCGGTTGACGAACCAAACAGACGCAAATTCCGCATCCTGCGGGAGGCGCACCAGCTCGAGCGCGCTCTTAAGAAGCGCCGCGTCCCCGTCTGCCACGGCGCTCAGGCTCCGAAGCGCACAGATGCGTACCCGCACCTCGAGCGACGACGCCGCCGCGGAAAGGATCGGCAGCATGCGCTGCGCCTCGCCGCGCGTAATCGCCGCCTCCGGCACGTGCGGAAGCGTGTCCATCAGCGCAAACAGGTCGTCGCTTCCGCTCGAAAGGATACGATGGAACAGCTTTTCCCAGTATCCGCGCCGTTCTTCGGGCAGACAGCTGGCGAACAGACTCCCAGCGATGGTCTTGAGCGAGTTGGAAATGCGAGCGGCATGCTTCTGCGAAATCCTGTAGTCCGGATGCAGGCAAAGCTCGATGTATTCGTCCCAAAGCGTGGTGGACTCGCTGAGCACCGCATGCAGTGCGGGGGCGATCGCCAGCGCGCCTGCACCGCGCGGCAGTTCCTTGCGGTAGCGCGGACCGGAGTTTGCGAGAATGTCCCCCATGATGCGCCCCGCGTGCCTACGCACGTCGCCGTCGTGATGCATAAGCAATTCATATAGAAAACGGAGAGTGAGCAGCTTTCGTGTTCGGGTCATATAGGTACTGTATTCTTCAAAAAGCAACAGATAGGTACGAATGCGGCTAAGATTTTTCTCCGCGCGCGCCTGTTCGAGCAGCGCTTCAAACGAATCGCTCACGGTAATGGTATGCATCAGGTGGACGTTATTATCGAACGCGTGGTTGCAAAGCGCGCGCACGACCTCGCCCTGTGAAAGCAGCGCCGGGTCTCGAACGTCCGCGGCGTGCAGCGTTTCGTCGCTTGGATCGGTGTTCACGCCTTTGGACTGCATGAAACGTTCGAAATCGTCGAGCTTGCTGTAGACTGTTTCGTAACGGAGCCGTTTCTGTGGCGTCATGTCCGCCAGCTTGTTAAAGATACGTTCGCGTGCCTCGGCGAGCGTACAAATCACCGCTTTTTCGCCGTCCGCCGTCCGCTCGGCGCGCACGCGGAAATCCGAGTAAATAAGCAGAAGCGACTCAATCGGCAGGTTCTCGAATTCGAGGTCCCAAGTGGAATGATTCGCCGCAATGTGCGCAATGTCCGGCATCCCGCCGTCCTCGAGCCACTTCCATGTATAATAGTAATGCAGATACGGAATGCGCGGCATGTCCTCGCCGCGGCAGCCGAACTTTCCGATATCGTGCGCCAGGGCCGCCGCGCCGACAAGCGCCACGTCCACGGGCAGTCCGCATGTTTCCGCCTGGCGCGCCATATGCAGCGCAACGTAACGCACGCCGAACGTATGCCCCGCCGGATCGAAAGGCATGATCTCACGTCCGATGCGCAGCAATTCGCGGTAACCGCTTCGCTTGATCGATTCAGAAAACCTAGCGCACTGTTCGGCGATCGGGCTTTTTTCAATCTCGGCCATGGTAACGGGTATATAGTCAAGCAGTGGGTCGAACGCATTTTCCCGTTCCGTGTCTAGCAGCTTAGCAAGCACCGCAAGAAAGAAACGCAGCGCGCTTTTTTTTGTCCTGTCCGTTTTCGGCGCACCTGAATAAGGGTAAAGCCCCGCGGAAAGCGACTCGTAGGCAAAAGTCAGCATCCCTTCTTCCGGCATCCCGCCGATGTGCTTTACTATCGGTTCGCAGAGCACGGCCGCCTCCCTGCAGGAAATCCTGCCGCCGCACAGTCGCTTATACCCTTTGCCGAAATCCGTCCGCGCGGCCAGCGCACGCATCTGCCTGACCGGAATACCGGCGCTTTTGGCAAACTCCGCGTAAAACGCGTCGGCCGTGCCAAACCCGGTGTTGCGTTCGTCCATGTGGGATACCTCTCCGTCTGCGCAAGGCGTTGCGCCCGGCGCCGGTATTGTTGCACCGATCAAGCCGTCGATCAGAAATGAATGGTCCTTCTTTTATTATTTTAATCAGGAATCGTTTTTCTGTCGAGTGTAAACGGGAAATCTTCCCTATTATTTCCCCGGGCACTGACAGCCGGACCGTCGCGTGATATATGTTCGACCGTAGATTCTGTGTGCCTGCCGACCGAGCCAGCAGCAGGCGAAGACGCGGTAATATCCGAATCCACACTGCTTTTTTATCGAATGCAAACGAGATATCTTCTCTATTATGCCCCTGAGGTGTGTTTTAAAGCCTGAAAGATGCAGTTTTGCTGGATCGGCTTGAAGGTTGAGACGAAAAACACAGGCGCAGTGGTGCTGCGGCGCGGCTTTTCAACAAAAATATGCAAGTTGAAGCGGCGGTAATGCGCTTTTGTGATTTTGGGAACACACCCTAGGCATTGACAGCTAAGTCTTTGCGTTATATATATTCAGTAGAAGATTCGGCGTGTCGGCCATCCACGCTAGCAGCAGCATGAAACTGGTCTCCGCCGAATCTGAGTTGCTTTGGCGAGGCTTATGCTTCGCCTTTTTTCATGCCCGCAGCATAAAAAAACGCCCAAGGCGTTTTTATAAAACACCCGTTTCCGGATCGATATAAAATTGAGAAAAGAAAGGAAAACAAGTCAAGTATTTTGCTTCTTTTCTTTTGAGAAACATAAGAACTATTCCCTCTCCCGAAAGCGGAGAGGCTTCATGCCGCGCACGTGGAATGCGAATTCTTTCGGCACGCTCACGCGCACGACGGCTGTATTCTGTGCGCTTTTGCGCAAAATCACCTGTTCCACGAGCGCTTCGCATACGTCGCAACCGTCGTTGTCCCGCGCAGTTACGCGCATACCCACCTCGGGCAGCGGCAGGTATTCGTAAGGGAAATCCACGCTTGCACGCCCCTCGGCGTAATACTCGTCCACCAAGAAACACGCCTGGCCGGGACACGCCGCAACGCAAAGCCCGCAGCCCGTACAGCGCTCCGGAAACACCTGCGGCAGGTTCGTAATGTCGCCCTCGATCACGATAGCATGTGCGGGGCAAGCATAGCGGCAGGGATCACATGGGATGCTTTCCCGGCAGTCGATCAGGATTTTTCGCATGCGCCGTCCTCCGTTTTCCCGTTCTGCACATCCTCAGTTTCCGCCAGCAGCGAGAGCTTGACCGGCGCGACCGGCAAACGCAGGCTCCCCGGTAAAAACCGGTCGACCGGCATTTCATAATAGCAGGAAAGCATGCGCGCGATCAGCCGCTTACAGGTGCGCCCCTGACAGAATCCCATCCCCGCCCGCGTGGCTCTCTTCACCGCGTCCAGCGAATCCGCGCCGTTTCGTATCGCCTCCATGATCTCCTCCGCAGTGACTTCCTCACAGCGGCAGACGATCTCGGCGTTCACCGCATCGTGTTCCATAGAGCCTCCTTGGCCGTACGCCGTTTTTCCCCGAACGGCCCCGCCCGCAGCGCGTTCAGCCGGGAAAGCAGCGCGCGTTTTTCCTTTTCGTATTCTTCTTTTGTCAGGCAGCCGAGCAGATACGCCGCGCGGCAGCCCGCCATGCGGCCTTCGTCCAGCGCCGTACTCGCTTCCTCGATGCCGGCAAGGTCGCCCGCTATCAGCATGTTTTCGCAGGTCGTCTCCATATCGTCGCTATGCAGCGGCAGCATGCCGCCGAGTGCGGCTGAATACGCCATTTCACAGCCGCTCACGCCTGCTAGCTCGATCCTCGGCGAAAGTCCGACCGCCAGCGCGACCGTGTCGCATTCAATCGTCTTTTCCGTGCCTCCAACCGGGCAAAAACACGCGTCTACTTCCGCCGTAACGATGCTTTCCACGCCGTCTTTGCCGTTCGCGCGGACGATGGTACGCCCTGTATAAACCGTCACGCCAGCGCGCCTGACCTTCGCCGCGTGCACACCGTAACCGCTGATTCTGGGCGCGGCTTCGAGGATGCAGCGAACTTCCGCACCCGCCTGCAGCAACTGATACGCCACGATCAGCCCAACATTGCCGGAGCCGATCATCACAAACCGCTCTCCAGGCAGCACATGCTGGACGTTGACCATAGTCTGCACCGCGCCTGCGGTCATCACGCCGGGCAGCGTGCAGCCGGGAAAACTCAACGCGTTTTCAGACGCGCCCGTTGCCAGGATGATTTTCCTTCCAAAAAAACGCACGCTCGTTTCACCGTCCGTCGCGGACACGCCGCCGTACGGGTATACGCCCCAAACGCGCATGCCAAGCCGGAACTCCACGCCGAGCGCGTCCGCTTCGGCAAGCAGGTTTTGACCGATGGCATACCCACGCGTGCCCGCATAGTGTTCCCTGGATCCAAAGAATTTGTGGATCTGCTTGAAGAGCTGTCCGCCGGGACGCGCATTTTCATCCAGCAGCAGCACGCTTGCACCATGTTTTCCCGCTTCGATGGCAGCGCCGAGGCCGGCCGGTCCCGCGCCGACGACGATCACGTCATACATCTGCATCGCATCCTACCCCGCATTTCCCGTTACCTTGCTGCGTATTGACGACCATGCCTTCTCGCACGATCGTCATGCACGCGCGCCGGTTCGGAACGCCGTCGATCTCCATCACGCAGTCCGTACACTGGCCAATCCCGCAGAAAATCCCGCGTGGCTCGTGCCGTTTCGCCGTATGCCGGAACACGCGTATACCGTTGGCGCTCAATGCAGCGGCGACGGTTTCGCCCTCGTGCGCATACAGCGTTTTTCCGTCTGCAACAATCGTTATTTCAGCCTTCGGTTCAATCTCTATCACGGGATGCCGCGTCACTCTGCGCACCGCCCGCTCACCGCCTCTCCAACAGTATATACATGATTCTACCGTAATCCTGCGTGAAAAACAGCCCCATTTCAGCAGGAATGGATAAACATGCACAAATGTGCGGCAATTATTATATACATCCGCGCCGCGGGTAGTTTAGAATATATTTATCGGACGTATTGCCGCCCGAAACATCTTTAAGGAGGGACCCATCGTGAAAAAAACTCTTGCTTTGCTGTTTGCTCTGTTGATGGTATTTTCGCTGTTTGCGTGCACCGCGCAGGAAGCACCCGAGACGACCGAGCCCGCCGCCGAAGCAGCGGAAGAACCCGCCGAAGCGGCGGAAGAGCCTGCTGAAGCGGCGGAAGAACCCGCTGAAGCAGCGGAAGAACCCGCCGAAGCGGCGGAAGAGCCTGCCGACACAGCGGAAGGCGTTTCCCGCATCATCGTGTGGAATAACGCCATCGAAGGCCTGACCCCCAGCGACCAGCCCCGTTACGAGGGCGATCTTCGTTCGGCATACTCGATTCAGGAAGTGTACGACAAGTGCGGCGTCATGGGCAACGAGGACGTGCAGGTGATCGGCTCGGACGGTTATGTCGGCGACGAAGTCCTCAGCGATATCCTCCAGAAGTACCTGACGCTGGAAGGCGACAACGCCCCTGTCGTCGTCGGCGAAGCGCAGGACCCCGACTGGGCTGTCTGGGAAGTTGCGTACATCAATTTCGGTTCGGATGCGTTCATGACCTCCTATAAGGACAAAATCAGCGTTCAGGACGTGTTTGACGCGCTCGGCATGGTCGAAGCAGACAGCTATGACTTCATCTGCACCGACGAATACACTCATAACGTCGCCGCCGACGAAATCGGCGAATGCTATATCTCCTGGATCGAAGACCGCGTAGACGCGGAGGTCCCGGGCATCGGCGAATATACGCTCTACAGCATCCTCTATATCCAGCCCGGCGCATAAGGGCTGACCGGCACGGCCGGCATATACACGGGTTAAGGGGCAGCGCCTCTTAACAATCCCAGGGACTTTTGAAAGCCTGCGGCTGGCGCGATACATTCGCGCCAGCCATTCAAAAATACGTCTCTCCATTAAAAATCTTATCGGTCGTATCTGCGGCGCCGCGCCGCAAAACAGCGGTTCTCGCCCATCCGGCAGCCACACCTCTTATGCATACAACGCCCGCTCCGGCATTTCTGCGCCGCGCGGGGAATCTATAGAAACCGCAGACAGCGTCGAGCATCTGAAATCGGAGGAATGATTATGGCATTGGAAAAAGAGCGTCTCAAGGGACTTTACCGCGATATGTTTTTGATCCGCAATTTTGAAGACGTGATCAAGGAATATGCAGCGAACGGCACCATCCCCGGTTTCGTGCACCTTTCCACCGGGCAGGAAGCCTGTCAGGCGGGCGTGGTGCGCGCGCTGAGAAAAACAGACTACAAATACCCCGACCACCGCGGCCACGGGGCGATTCTTTTATGCGGAACCGATCCCAAATACGTTATGGCCGAGATTTTCGGCAAGGCCACGGGCGTCAACGGCGGCCGCGGCGGTTCCATGCATATCCACGACTGGTCCTGCCGGAATCACGGCTTCAACGGCATTCAGGGTTCGACCGTCGTCACCGCGCTCGGAACGGCGTTCGCGGCCAAATACCGCCACACGGACGACGTTTCCGCCGTATTCATGGGCGATGGAACGCTTGGTGAAGGCACCTGCCACGAGAGCCTGAACATGGCCGCAACCTGGAAACTGCCGGTGGTCTACTGCCTCATCAACAACGGCTACGCGATCTCGACGCCCTGCGGCACCGCGCACCCGCAGCAAGAACTGCGCCAGTGGGCGGACGGCTACGGCGTGCCTTCGTGGCGTGTGGACGGAAACGATGTGGAAGCCGTCGTCGAAACCACGGAACAGGCGGTGCAGATCGCCAGAAGCGGCGGCGGCCCGTCGCTGATCGAGTTCGTTACCTACCGATGGCAGGGGCACTTTGCAGGAGACCCCGCCTCCTACCGGCCGGAAGAAGAGCTCGCCTACTGGAAAAAGCGCGACCCCGTGCTGCTCACGAGAAACGTACTTAAGGAACGCGAAAAAGTATCCGAAGAAGAACTCGGGGCCATCGAGGGCGATGTAGACGCGCAGATAAAAGAAATGCTGCGTTTCTCGATCGAAAGCCCCGTACCGGACGTTTCGGAAGCGGTTTCGCACGTATACGAAGGATTTACGGTGGAGGTGGAACGATGAGCCGCAAACTGACCTATACCAAGGCGATCAACGAAGCCCTGATCCAAGAGATGGAACGGGACGATTCCGTGTTCGTGCTCGGCGAGGACGTCGCCAAAATGGGAGGCGATTTCGGCCTGACGCAGAACATCTATCACCGCTGGCCGGACCGCATTTTCGACACTGCACTCTCCGAGTCGGCAATCGTCGGCCTTGCAAACGGCGCAGCCATCGCGGGGCTGCGGCCCGTCGCGGAGATCATGTTTGCGGACTTCGCGGGCGTTGCGTTCGACCAGATTGTCAACAGCTCCGCCAAGCTCAACTTCATGTTTCAGGGCGAGGCGAACTGCCCCGTCGTCATCCGCGCGCCGCAGGGCGCGGGTATCCGCTGCGCCTACCATCATTCCGCGACGGTCGAAAGCTGGTTTTTAAGCACTCCCGGCCTCGTGATCGTTTCCCCCGCCACGCCGTATGAAGCCAAAGGACTCTTGATTTCCGCCATCCGGAGCGATGATCCGGTGCTCTTTTTGGAGCATAAAATGCTGCTTAACGCAAAGGGCGACGTGCCGGAGGAACCCTATACCCTGCCGCTCGGCAAGGGGGTGATCGAGCGCGAGGGCACGGACGTGACTATCGCCGCGCTGCAAATCACCGTCGGCATGGCGCTTAAAGCCGCAGCTGAACTCGAAAAGGAAGGCGTTTCGGCGGAAGTGATCAATCTGCGCACGATCAAGCCCTACGACGAGCAACTGATCGCCGCGTCGGTCGCAAAGACGGGGCGTCTCGTGATCGCGCAGGAAGGCCCGAAGGTCGGCGGCTGGGCGGCGGAGATTTCCGCCATGATCGGTGAAAAATACTTTGAATACCTCGCCGCGCCGGTTGCACGCGTGACGTGCCTGGATGTGCCGGTATCATTCGCGCCTGTGCTCGAAGACTATTATATGCTCAGGTCTGCGGACGTTGTACGCGCCGCAAAAGAGATTGCGGCGTTCTAAAAAGGCGGTCGTTTGGCAGCGATGAAACGCATCCTCGGCCCGTTTTTTTCATCGCGAGTACAAATACGCGCCCAGGGAGGGCAAAAAATGGCAACGATTGAAATTATGCCCAAATTCGGGCTGTCTATGGAAGAAGGCGTCGTCTCCGAATGGCTCGTTCCCATCGGCGCCAAGGTGAAACGCGGCGATCCGATCGCCGTGATCGAAGCGGAAAAGCTCACCAACGACGCCGTCGCCTCTGCGGACGGCACGATGCTTCGATATTTTTTGGAACCCGGCGACTCCGCGCCATGCGGGGAACCCATCTGCTCAATCGGCGAACCGGGCGAGTCCGCCTCCCCCGCGTCTTCGCACGGGGCTGTACAATCCGCACCCGCGCCGAAGCCGGCGATTGAACCGTCGTCCGCCGGTTATGCGGTATCCGCCACCCCGCGCGCAAAAACCGTCATGCAGCAACGTGGATTAGATCCAAGCACAGTGACCGGCACCGCCCGCGATGGGAAAATCACAATCGACGACGTGCGCGCCGCGGCAGACATGCCGAAGGAACAATCCCCCGCACACCCGGTTTCCATCACGCCGCGCGCAAGGATGCTCGCCGAAAAGCAACACCTTTCTTACGAGCATATCCGCGGCACCGGGCTGCTTGGCATGGTGACCGTCGCGGACGTGAAAACGTACGGCAAGCCCGCGAGCGTGAAGGTCGTCCCGATGAACAGTGTACAGCGCGCGACCGCCGCCGCGATGAAAAAGAGTCTCGAAACCGCCGCGCAGACAACCGTCTGCATCGAGAGCGGCTTTGCGTTGCTCGCTTCGGCGTACAGACGGCTCAAACCGATCTATGCAGCAGAAGGAATCAAGCTTTCATACACGGCGATGATCGTATTTGCCGTGTCCCGCGCGCTCGCTTCCCGCGAGGACGTGCGGATGCAGTATCATGATGAAAAAAGCTTCCTTCTGCCGGAAGGGGTGCACATCGGCGTAGCGGTCGATACCGAACGCGGGCTGCTCGTTCCCGTCGTGCGCAATGCGGACAAAAAAACGCTGCGCGCGCTCTGCCGGGACGTTTCCGGCCTCGCCGCACGCTCCAAAAGCGGCGGGCTGTCCGAAAGCGACTTCGGCGACGCTGCCACGACGGTCACAAACCTCGCCATGGCGGGCGCGACCTCGTTCACGCCGATTCTGAACCCGCCGGAAACAACGATCCTTGGCGTATGCAAACTGCGGGACATGCCGATCGCCAAGAACGGCGGGGTGTTTATCGAGCCTGTGATGAATCTTTGCCTGACCTACGATCACCGCGTGCTCAACGGCGCGCCCGCCTGCCGCTATCTGCAGGAAGTCGTCGATATCCTGAACGAAACCGACTGGAGGTGACGCGCCGTCATGCTGCATTTTGAACTGATCGTCATCGGCGGCGGACCGGGCGGCTACGTCGCGGCTATCCGCGCCGCACAACTGGGGAAAAAAGTCGCTTTGATCGAACGCGAACGCATCGGCGGCACGTGTCTCAACCACGGCTGCATCCCGACCAAAACGCTCTATCGCACCGCCGAGGTGCTCATGGAGGCGAAAAACGCCTCTCGTTACGGCGTACACACCGAAGCGGTTCGTCTCGATCTCGAGGCAGCCCGTACGCGCAAGGAAAAAGTTGTCGCAACGCTGGTTTCCGGCGTACGTTCGCTGCTAAAGGCCAACGGCGTGACCGTTATGCCGGGCGAAGCCTCCTTCCTGGACGCAAATACCCTATGTGTCGGGAACGAGACCTGCACGGCGGACGCTTTTATCGTCGCGACCGGAAGCAAATCCGTAACACTGCCGATTCCCGGTTTTGAACGCGACTATGTCCTGGACAGCGCTTCCGCGCTCCGGCTGAACGAAATCCCGGAAAACCTCGTGCTCGTCGGCGGCGGCGTGATCGGCACGGAACTGGCGGGCGTTTACCGCGCGTTCGGCGCGCAGGTCACGATTGTGGAATTCCTGCCTTCCATCCTCTCCACCCTCGACGGCGAACTCGCAAAATTCGCCGCGAAACGGCTCCGCGCACAGGGCGTTTCGATCCTGACCGGAACCAAAGTGACCGGGATCGAGGGAGCACCTGGTAATCTGTGCGTTTCGGTCGACGGACCGAACGGCCCCGTTTCGATCGACTGCACGCATGTACTTTCCTGCGCGGGCCGCGTACCCTGCGCGGACGGGCTGCACCTTGAAGCCGCGGGCGTCGCTTTCGGCCGCAAGGGCGTCCCGGTTGACGAAAACTACCGCACGAACGTAAACGGGATCTACGCCATCGGCGACGTGACCGGGCGCGTTATGCTTGCCCACGTTGCCTCCGACGAGGGCCGCGTCTGCGTCGAACGCATGTGCGGCATGCACACGCGCGTGGATTACGCACTCGTGCCAAACTGCGTATTCGCCTTCCCTGAAATCGCCGCCATTGGCCAAACCGAGGCGCAACTTAGGGAAAGCGGCGTCGATTACACTGTCTCTCGTTACCATTTTGCAGGCAACGGTAAAGCGCTTTCGCTCGGTGAAACGGACGGATTTATCAAAATCCTCTCCAAGAGCGATTGCAGTGGTATCCTCGGGGTGCATATCGCCGGGCCGCATGCAAGCGACCTGATCGCCGAGGCGGCAACGTCCATGAAGGCGATGCTCACCGTTGAAGAGGCCGCACACACCATGCGCGCACACCCGACACTCTCGGAGGCGTTTATGGAGTGCGTCCAGCGTTTCACCGGGGAAGCGATCCATGTTCTCCCTCGTATATCCAGATAGAAAAGGATAAACAAGTTCCTTTTCCCCTTCCTTTCCCGGAAAGCAAAACGGGAAACGGACAATTCCCCGAACCGGAGGTGGCAAATATGTCCCGCATCGTCATCCGCGGCGGATACCTTTTAGGACCGGACGGTCTGATTGAAAACGCGGGCGTGGTCGTGTCGGGCGATCGCATTCTGCAGGTCGGCCCAAACGCGGCGCTCGCCCCCGAACCGGGCGATTCCGTTATCGACGTGCCGGACAAGCTGATCGCTCCGGGATTCGTCAACGGCCACACGCACCTTTACGGCGTGCTTTCCCACGGCATCACGGCGACCGTGCCCGCGGGCGGGTTTTCCAGTTTTCTGGAAGATTTCTGGTGGCCGTGTGTTGAAAACCGCATCGATCACGATCTTGTCCGCGCAACGAGCGCATACGGCATGGCGGAGATGATTGACTGCGGCGTGACGACCTTCTTGGATGTGCTCGAAGCCCCGAACGCAATTCCGCACGCGCTGGAAATCGGGCGGGACGTTGCACGGCAGGCAGGCCTTCGCGCAATCCTCACATTCGAGGCCTGTCAGCGGGCGGGCGAAAAGGCCGCCAGACTGGGACTTATGGAAAATGCCGGATTCGTGCGCGCACACAACCGTTGCGGAGCCTCCGTAACCGGCATGATGAGCATCCACACGCTCTTTACCTGCAACCCGGAATATATTAAGGAAGCAAAACGCATTGCGGGCGAACTCGGATGCGGGATCCATATGCACCTCTCGGAAAGCGTTTTCGAGCCGGACTGGTCGCTTGCGCACTACGGTAAACGTCCGGTCGAAGTATACGACGAGCTTAACTTTCTGGACGAAACCGTACTCGCCTCCCAGTGCGTACAGGTTACGTCCGCCGAACTGGACATCCTCGCAAAACGCGGCGTGCGCGCCGTACATATGCCGCTGTCCAACTGCGAAGTCGGCGGCGGGGTCGCCCCAGTGAGCGATATGCTCTCGCGCGGCATGACGGTCGGGCTCGGCTCGGACGGCTATATCAATAATTTTTTCGAAATCATGCGCGGCGCTTTTTTAATCCCCAAAGCGCACTGTCAGGACACGAACGTGATGCCTGCCGAAGCCGTTTTTCGCATGGCGACCTCGCTCGGCGCACGGGCGGCCGGACTGCCGGATACCGGCCGGCTTGAACCGGGCTGCAAAGCGGACCTGATCACCATCGATCTCGACACGCCCACCCCGATCAACCGGTATAACGTTTATGACCAGCTCGTACTCTTCCGCAACCCGCAGAACGTCTGTGACGTGATGGCGAATGGCCGTTTCCTTAAGAGGGACCACCGTCTGCTCACCGTAAACGCCGCCGAAACAAAGGCGGAGCTTTCTCAATGCGCAAAGGAGTTCTGGGCCGGAATACAGGAGGAAACCCAACATGTTTGAACCGAACACTCTTACCGGAGCCGATATCTCGACCGAGCTTTGCGGCGTCCCGCTGAAAACGCCTTTCATCCTTAGTTCAGGACCGCTTGGCTACAATGCGGAGGGGCTGATACGCGCACACCGCGCAGGCTGCGGCGCGGTTGTGACCAAGACCATCCGCATCGGCCGCGCCATCAACCCCGTGCGGCATATCGCCGCGTTCGGCCACAGTTCGCTCGTCAACTGCGAAAAATGGTCGGATTTGGAGCGTGAACAATGGTACGAGCGCGAAATCCCGCTGACTAAAAAAGCCGGCGCGGTCGTGATTGCATCCGTCGGGCACACGCCTGAGGAAGCGCGCGTGATCGTTCCGGACGCGGCGAAAGCAGGCGCGGACATGATTGAACTGGTTTCCTATTCGGAAGAAGCGATGCTCCCGATGCTCGAGACCGCGAAAAACCTCGTGGATATCCCCGTAGTCTGCAAGCTCTCCACCAACTGGCCGGATGCGGTCGAAGCGGGGATACGGTGCATCGAACACGGCGCGGACGGCATCTGCGCAATCGACTCCATCGGTCCCGTGCTGAAGATCGACGTAGAGCATGCGCGACCAGCGCTGGCCGGTGCGGACGGGCGCGGCTGGATGAGCGGCGAAGCGCTCCGGCCGCTGAGCCTGCATGTCAACGCAGGTATCGCAAAGCGCCGCACGGATTTTAGCAACCTCTATGGATCCGGCGGTTGCATGAGCGCGCACGACGCGGTGGAATATTTCATGGCCGGCTGCTCCTGTGTCGGCATCTGCACGATCGGCATCCTGCGCGGTATCGACGTTGTCGAACGCCTTTGCCGCGACCTTTCCTCTCTGCTTGCTGAACTCGGGTATCCGGATATCGAATCCGCGCGCGGCGCTGTACTGCCGTTCCTGCCGGAATCAGACGTGGTTTCACGGCTTAAATTCACCTTTGAACCTTACGCCAACGCGCGCACCGGCGCGCGCGGCTGCTCGAACTGCCGCCGCTGCGTAACCATATGCAGTTACGGCGCGCGTTCGCTCGACTACCCCAACATGCATGTCGATACCGATCTGTGCCGGGCCTGCGGTGCATGCGCGGACGTTTGCCCGACCGGAGCGCTGAGCACGGATATCTGTCCGCAAAGCGAAGCCGACCGCGAACGCGAAGCGGAACTGGAAGCGCTCGGTGAAAAAATCAAAGCGCTCTAGCGCACGCTAGCGTCCGGAAGGAAAGGAGGCCCTATGCGCGAAAAACCGACCCTCGGCAAAATCGGATCGAACTGTGCAGCGCTGATCGGCGAACTAACGCAAAACGCCGGCGCATACGGACTCGTCACCAGCCGTGCGCACTGCGGCGCTTTGCTGATAACCGTGGAAAACGAGACGCCCGGCAGCACGGCCGCCGGCGCGCTGGCTGCGGCGCTTTGCCAAGGCGGGCTGGCCGAAACGCGGGCATACTCCGCGCCGTTGTGTGACCGGACGTACCCGTTTGTCCGCTCCGAAACCGCATATCCGCGTCTTGCGGCGCTCGCACTGCAGTCCGCGCACTCGTTTTCCGGTCATATGATCTCCGGTCCGCTCAAACTGCACCTGGAGCACACGGAAGAAATCGGCGATCCAAGCGACCCGTCCGGCGGCAGTCTGTGCGCGCTCGTGCAGGCGGACGAAACGCCGGATGACCGCTGGGTTTCTTTGTTGGCGGACGCCGCCGGCTGTTCGCCGGAGAAACTGACCCTGCTCGTAGCCGCACAGGACAGCACGCTCGGTGCGGCGCAGATCGCGGGCCGCATGAACGAGAATATGATCTTTACCATGGAACGTTCTCTCGGGATTGACGCGTCTTGTGTTTCGTACGTCGCAGGTTATGCCCCCGTCTGCCCTCCCGGCGCAAAAACAAAGAGCGGAAAAGCGCTGCTTCCTGACGATTTTCTGCACTATGGCGCGTTTTCCCGCCTCACATTGAACGAAACCTCCGGTCTCGACCCGGAGAAGCTTGCAAAAAAACTCGCGTTTGAGTCGGCGGATATCTTTGGTGCGTACTTTTCCGACCTGCTCGATCAGGCGGGCGGCGATTTTTTCAAAATCCCGAACCTGCAGCATATCAACAAGCTCGCCGTAGCTGAAGTCTTCGATCCGGCGTGCGGCAAGGCGTTCCGCGCAGGTTCCCTGTACCCCGAACTGCTCGTATAACGCCCAAAACATCATTAAGGAGGAATCCGGACATGAAACGCAAAGCAATCCTCGCCATTCTGCTCTGTCTGCTGCTGCTCTTTGCCGCCGCCTGCGGAGAAGCCGCGCCCTCCGCGGACGGGGCCTCGGACGAAACCTCCGAAAGCTCCGGCGGAAGCGCCTACGAAGATTTCAAAACCGCGCTGATGCTACCCGGCATCGAAGGTGAAAATGCAATTTTCCAAATGATCGCAGACGGCATCCGCACGGCCTGTTCGGACCTCGGCGCACCCGAACCGAAGGTGGTCGAAGGCGGCGACCAGTGGACGGCTTACGGTAAATATCTGACGAGCCTCGCGGAGGCGGGTGTTTATGACGTGATTTTTACCACGACGGACGTGATGCGTTACTGCGTCAAAGAAACACTCAAATCCTATCCTGATCAGAAGTTTGTGCTTATCGACGCCGACCTGATCGGGTATCAAAGCCAGTTCGACGGCGGCGTTATCCCGTCCACGGTATGGGGCGTGTCTTTCGACCTCTACCAGCTCGGTTACCTCGGCGGATACTTTTGCGGACTGATCACACAGAGCGATATGGAACGCGCTAATGCCGACCTTGTCGTCGGCCTCGTGTTTACGGACGTGTACGACGCCTGGGAGGTGGACGTCAAAACCGGCTTTACCAACGGCGTGATGGCCGCCGGTGAGAATATCACAGTCCTCAATTCGATTATTGGCGACTGGGTGGACCCGCAGAAGGGCGCGGACGTTACGCGCGCGCTGTTCGCGCAGGGCGCTGACGTCGTGTACTATACCACCGGCGCCTCCGCCTACGGATGCGTGACCGAAGCCGAAACACAGAATAAATACGCCGTGGCGAACGACAACAACGCCATATCGCTCTCACCGGACACAATCGTCGGCTGTACGCTCGTGCAGGGCTATCAGGCGGCATACGACGCGGCATACGGCGCGGTGACCGGCACGCTTGCATACGGCACGGGCCGTACCGTCGGCGCCGCCGAGGGCGTGATTTCGTTTACGTTCGACGACCCCGTCACGCAGGAGAAGGTCCCGGGGGACATTCTCGAAAAGATGCAGGCCGCTTATCAGGGGCTGATCGACGGAACGATAGACCCGCGCGCGCCGATCGACGAATAGACGCCGTTCATCCCGCGCAGGCCAGCGGAAAGGAACTGTTCTCATGCCGGACTATCTGCAGATGCTTGGCATCACAAAAACATACCGTTCGTTCAGCCGCGAGGTGCACGCGCTCAAGGGCGTGGACTTCTGCGTGAAGAAAGGCACGGTACACGGTCTGCTCGGCGAAAACGGCGCGGGCAAGTCCACGCTCATGAAAATTCTTTCGGGCGTAGAGCATATGGACACGGGTAAAATCCTGCTCTGCGGCGAGCCCGTACGCATCAAAAATGCGCTTGCCGCGGCAAAACACGGCGTTGGCATGGTGCATCAGCACTTTTCGCTGCTGGACGAATACACAGTCGTCGAAAACGTCGTACTCGGTATGGAACCGGTCAAAGCGTTCGGTTTTGTGGACGAAAAGGCCGCAAAAAAGGCCGCCGCGGCCGCTGCGGAGCAATGCGGCTTCTCCATCGAACTCGACCGGAAAGTCGGCACGCTCTCGATGGGTGAAAGGCAGAAGGTCGAGATCATGCGCGTGCTCAACGGCAGGGCGGAGTTGCTCGTCTTCGACGAACCCACCTCCGTGCTGGTCGAACAGGAAGTCAGGGGATTATTAGACACCATTCGGATGCTGAAGGCCGCCGGAAAAACCATCGTCTATATCAGTCACAAGGTCGAGGAGGTGCTCGACGTCACCGACGAAGTGACCGTTCTGCGCGACGGCGAGGCGGTATTCACCGGACCGACCGAAGACCTCGACGCCGCGGAGACGGTGCGCCTCATGGTCGGGCAGGCACTCGCGCCCGAAGAGACGCGGGGGCCGCTTGATGCGGGCGCATGCGTACTGCGTGTGCAAAACCTTACCGTAAAAAACGGTCCGCTCGACATGGTGAAAAACGCAAGCTTCCGCATCCGTGCAGGCGAAATCGTCGGCGTCGCGGGCGTCAACGGCAACGGCCAGCAGGAACTGCTCGAGGCGCTCTTCGGCCTCCGGGAAGCAAGCGGCGGTGAAATCCTGCTCTGCGGCGAAAGCGTCGCGCGGCTTTCGCCCAGCGCACGGCGAAACGCCGGCGTCAGTTACATCCCCGAGGACCGCATCCACGTAGGCTCCTGCGCGAGCGCTTCCGTTTCGGAAAATCTGCTGATTGACCGGCGGAACAAAGCACCGTACTGCAGGCACGGCCTGCTGCGCGCAAAACCGCTCAATGCGCTCACAGACGAGCTTGTAAGCCGCTACAATATCAAGGTTTCGGACGGACGGCGCGTCGTTGGCGGGCTCTCCGGCGGGCACATCCAACGGACCATCCTCGCGCGCGAACTCTCGGCCAAGCCGAAGCTGCTGCTCGCCGCGGAGGTCACGATGGGGCTGGACGTGCTCTCGGCACGCTATATTCACGACGAAATGCTTTTTTTGCGCGAGCGGGGCATGGCTATCCTGCTCGTTTCGAGCAATATCAACGAAATTTTGGAACTCTCAGACCGCGTGCTCGTCATGCGCGGCGGAGAAATCACCGCCAACCTGCAAAACGGCGCGTCGCTCAGTCGCGAGGAAATCGGTGAATATATGCTTGGCATCCGGCGCATGCAGCCCACGAACGAAAAGGGGGCGCATGCATGAAACAGGCGAAACGTACGCTGTTTGAACTGCTGGTAATCCTTTCGGGGCTGGTCATGGCGCTTGTGGTTATCCTGCTCTGCAGCGACGAACCGGCCGCCGCTCTCCGGTATTTCTTCGTTGGCCCGTTTTCAAGCGCATACTTTTTCGGCGACATGCTCAACACCGCCGTGCCGCTGATCATCTGCGGTCTGGCCGCAAGCGTTTCGTTCACGGCCTCGGTTTGGAACCTCGGACTCGAAGGCATGGTATACTTTGGTATGCTCGCAGGTACAATGGCGGCTGTAGCGATGGAGGGCTGGCCGGCCGCGGCGGCGGTTCCGCTGATGTTCGTTGCGGCATTCGCGGGCGGCGCGCTGCTCGCGGCAGTTTGCAACTTCCTAAAGCGCAGGTTCGACCTGGACGTGATGATGTCCTCTCTGATGCTCGCCAATGTGGTATTCTATCTCGTCTTCATGCTGGTGGAAGGGCCCCTGCGCGACATGAATTCCGATCAGGGCGTGACGACGCAGGCCGTACCGGAGGCGTTCCGCTTTGCAAAAATCCTTTCCCCTTCCGACCTGAATACAACGCTGTTCCTTGCACTCGCGCTCGCGGCCGTCATCTACTTTGCGTTGCGGCGCTCGCGTATCGGCTATGAAATCCGCATGACGGGCCAGAATCCTGTGTTTGCGCGCTACGGCGGCGTAAGCACCGCGGCGGTCGCGGGCTTTGCAATGTTGCTTTCCGGCGGCCTAAGCGGCGTAGGCGGCATGACGTACGTGCTCTGCACGTCGTTTCGGGTGCGCAACCAGCTCTGCGGAATCGGATGGAGCGGCCTTTCCATTGCGATGATCAGCCGCAATCATCCGCTGCTCGTCTTGCCTGTATCGCTGTTTTTTGCATACCTGACCAAGGGTGCGGAGTGCGCGGCGCTGTTTGCGGACATCACGCCGGACGTTTCCCAGATCATCCAGGGCGCGATCCTGCTGCTCGTGACCAGCGAACGGCTCATCGAATTTTTGACCGGTTCACATCGGCGCGGAAAAACCCGTAAAAAGGAGGCGGCCGGCGCATGAACGAGTTTGTTTCGGGATTCCTCTACACGATGATCGCCTATGGCACGCCGCTGATACTCTGCTCGCTCGGCGGTATGATGACCGGGCTGTCCGGCCGTTTCAATCTCGGCATGGAAGGCATGATGCTCTTCTCCGCTTTCTTTTCGCTCTATTTTGCCAACCTCTGGAACAGCCTTTTGCTCGGTCTTCTGATGGGTATAAGCGTCACCGTCGCCGTCGGGCTTCTGATGGCGTTTATGAGCATCCGCCTCGGCGTGGACATCTACATCGCCGGCATGGCTGTCAACATCCTCGGCACCGGACTAACCACGTTTCTGATCTTCGTGCTCACCAGCTCGCAGGGTTCGATCATCTATCCTTATGCGCCGCGCCTCGTCAAGCTCGCCACACCGCTGATTGAAAGCATCCCCTATGTCAATCAGGTGCTCAGCAACCATACCTTGCTGGACTATCTGGCGATCGTCCTCGTAGCCGTGCTCTACGCGGTGATCTTTAAAACCGCATTCGGGCGGCGTCTCCGCGCGGTCGGCATCAGCGAATGGGTTGCTTCCGCGCGCGGCATTCCCGTGGCGGGGATGATTTATGCTTCCTACGCGCTCTGCGGCTTGCTCTGCGGACTAGCCGGCGCTTCGCTTTCGCTGAACCAGGGAATCTTTGTGGGCGGATTCACCGGCATGACCAATGGGCGCGGGTGGCTGGCCATGGCGGTCGTCATCCTCGCCCAAAGCAACCCCTATACAGTGCTGTTTTCCGCCTGGGCGCTCGGCGCGCTCTCCGCGCTGGGCGACATCCTGCAGGCGACGAGCGGCTTCCCCGCGCGCGTGGTGCAGATGCTGCCGTTTCTCGGCGCGCTGATCGCTGCAAGCATGTATTCCCGCCGCCGCATGCGTCGGGACAAAAAGACGTTCTCCTGACCGCCCGGACCGCGGTTTTGCGAACGCAAGTATCAAAGGACTTGTTTGACATGCGTGTTTTTCAGAACATTTCATATCTAGTTGTAAACGCGGACGACGTTTTGCAAAACGTGGACATGCTCGTTGCAGAAGGACGGATCCGAAGCGTCGGCGCACGTCTGCCCGTACCGAGCGGCGCGGAGCAAATCGACTGCGCGGGCTGCGCCGTGCTGCCGGGCTTTGTCAACGCACATACGCACCTGTACCAAATGCTGCTGGTCGGGCGGCGGGACGACCTGCCGCTGAGCGGCTGGTGCGGTGAGGTGCTCGGCCCGATGGTCGCCGCGCTTTACGGGAAAATCCCGAAGCCGGAACGCGAACGGTTTTCGTACCTGTGGGCGGCGTGCGGCATCGCGGAAATGCTCAGAAGCGGCGTGACGGCTTTTCTCGACATGGACGTCAACTACGCGCAGGACGGCATATTCCGTGCTGCGGCGCAGGCCGGCGTTCACGGCTATGCCGGCATCGAACTGGCCGACCTTTTCATGAGCACGCCCATGGGGTTGAAGCGCGATCTTGCGGAGATCGAACGGTTGCTCGGGACATATCCGGAAAAGTGCGTGCTGACCCCGTCCGAGCCGAACCTGACCAGCGAATCCGCAATGCGCTCCATCGCCGCGCTCGCAAAAAACTACAGCTCGCGCGTGCAGACACATGTTGACGAAACCGCCGCGGAAGCGCGCCAGTGCGTCGCCGAGAAGGGCGAACCGGAGCTTTGTTATCTCGACCGCCTCGGCCTGCTTTCGCCGCGTTTTTCCGCGGTGCACGGCGTGCATATGACCCCGCGGGAAATCGAGCTCGCGGCCGAGCGCGGCATAACGCTCGTCTACAACCCAAAGAGCAACGCAAAACTAGGCAGCGGCATTTGTCCGGTCCCCGCGTTGATGCGTGCCGGGGTCAACATCGCGCTTGCGACCGACGGACCGGCTTCCAACGACCGGCTCGACCTGTTCGAAGAGATGCGTTTCGGGGCGATGCTGCAAAAGGCGGCGTGTCAGGACCCGACCGCCGTAACGGCAAAGGACGTATTCCGCATGGCGACCGCAGGCGGCGCACGGATGCTCTCGCTCGATTCCGGCGTACTCGAAAAAGGCCTGCCGGCAGACTTTTCGATCGTGCCGTTGCAAAAGGCTCACCTCGGCTTCGGCACAGGGGACATAATTTCAACGCTGGTCTACTGCACGCGTTCCGGCGACGTGCGGGACGTATACGTCGGAGGCAGGCCTGTGCTGCATGAAGGCGTTGTGACCGGTTTCGACGAATCGGCCGTTCACGCAGAGTTTTTTGCGGTATTGACCCGAATAATGGAGGAATTACATGCTTAGTCTGAGTCAAAACACCTGCCGGCTCATTGAGGAGCGGATTCTGCCGCGCCTTTGGGAGCTTGGATGCGAACGACACACGCTGAAAAACGGAACGAACATAATCGACATGGGCGTTCACGCTCCCGGTGGCTGGGAGGCCGCACGGCTGTTCACGCTGGTCACGCTCGGTGCGCTCGGTGAAGTTGCATTCGGCAAAATCCACGTCGGCGCCCGCGAACTCGAGAGCGTCGAGATCCGGCTGGACCATCCGCAGGAGGCGGCGCTTTCCTCCCAGTTTTCCGCCTGGAAGATCAAGCCTTCCGGCGCGTACAAGCTGCCCGGCTTCGGCTCCGGCCCCGCGCGCGCAATCGCATACCACGACGGAATCGCAAAGATGTGGCCGTACCACGATAAATTTGAAAAAACCGCCCTCGCACTGCAGACCGCCGCGCTTCCGGACGAGTCCGTCGCGGACGAGGTGGCGCAGGCCTGCGGCGTCAAGCCGGAAAACGTGTACCTGCTCGCGGCGAAAACCGGCAGTCTCGTGGGATGTGTGCAGATCGCCGCGCGGATGGCAGAGGTCTCGCTCTGGGGACTCGGCTACAACGGTTTTCCGCTCGAAAAGGTGAAGTCCTTCTCGGGCAGCGCGGCAATTCCGCCGGTAATCGAAGACGAGTTAATCGCAATGGACCGCGTCAATTCCTCCACGCTCTACGGCTCAGTCGCAAAATATGTCGTATACTGCAGGGACGAAGAAATCGAGCGCGTCCTGCCGCACATGGTGTTTTCCGGCACGGAGCACAACGGCAAAACGTTCGCCGAACTCTATGACGCCGCAGGGCGCGACATCTTCAAGATGGATACGAACGTACACAAGGTCGCGCGCATCGAATTAACCAATCAAAAGACCGGCAGAACGTTTTTTGCAGGACAGACCGACGCGGACATGCTGCTGAAAAGCTACTTTTTCAACACGCTTTGACGGGGGTGAGCATGCAAAAAGACCGGCATTTCGACGTTGCAATCGTCGGCGGCGGCGTAATCGGCGCAGCCGCGGCTTGGAAACTCTCGGCGGCGGGCGCACGCGTCGTCCTTCTCGAAAAGGACGATCTCTGCGCGGGCGCTTCGTGCACCAATCCCGGATTCTGCGTACTCAGTTACCGAGAGGACAGGCTTTGCATGTCGCTCGCGCTCGAGCAGCAGCAAAACTGGGACGCGTTACAGGCAAAAATCGGCGATGTGGAATACGTCCCGTCCGGCGGTCTCATCCCGCTGACGAGCCATGCGCAGGCGGCTGTGCTTGAGAGGCTGTGCCGCCACGCAAAGACGCTCGGGCTGGACGATATCGGCCTCGTCTCCGCAAAACGCGCAAAGGAACTCGAACCGGCGCTCGATGAAAGACAGGTCGTCGGCGCATGCTGGTGTCCCGGCGAAGGACGGGTCAACCCGTTCAAGCTCAACCTCCATATGGCCGCGCGCGCAAAGCAGCTCGGCGCAAGCCTGCGCCCGCATACGCCCGTGACCGGCCTGCATCTGGATAACGGGCTCGTTTCCGCGCTCGAAACGCCGGATGGCGGCGTGAAAGCCGATCTGTTCGTACTCGCAGGCGGAGCCTGGACACGCGATCTGGCCCGGATGGCCGGGCGCGACACGCCCGTTTGCTACGAACGCGGTGAAGCGATGGTAAGCATGCCGACGGCTCCGCATATCCGGCGCATGATTACCGACGGCGCGCTTTTTAACCAGCCGCCTGAAGAAAACCCGATGGTCGTTGGCGCGTGCCTTTCACAGACATCCTCCGGCAACATCGTCATGGCGCAGGCCACCACACGACCGGACGGCTATGACAAATCAAACACGTTCGAGGGGCCGCGCGCCGTTGCCCGCCGCGTACTCCGTCTCTTCCCGTCGCTTTCCGACTTGGAAATCATCCGTATGTGGGCGGGTCTTGTTTCCTTCACACCAGATAAACGGCCGGTTTTCGGCGCGTTCGCTTCGCCGGGCAACCTCTTTATCGCGAATTCGTTTCACAGCGCGGTCGCGCTCTCGCCCGCCATCGGGGATATGATCGCTTCCTACTGGAAAACGGGGACGATTCCCGAAGACGCAAAGTCCTATTCGCCGGAACGTTTCAGCACATAGCACAACCAAACGAAGACCCTTTTGATGCAACGTTCACAGACTCCCGCCGCGGACCGTTCAGCCCTCGCCTCGGACCCAGTGTATCATTGTGGAACTCCCAAGGGAAAATCCCGTGGGAGAAGTGCGGGGGTTGGGCCCGCGTTGATTTTATTGGTTCTAGGTGTACAGTCCCATCTCAATCCGGGGCTGTGCACCGGAAACGTTTTTTATTTTTTGTGCAAAAACATACCCCGCGCCACACCGGCTGGTTCGCCGTCCCTGGCGGCGAGCTCCCCGCGCAAAAATACATACCGCACCGAACAGCCGACCGGAAACCCCTCCCAAATAGAGTATCCCGCGTTGCCGTGCTCGCTTTGCGCGCGCAGAACCCGCGGCGCGCCGGGGTCAATCAGCACCACGTCCGCGTCCGAACCGGCGGTAAGTCCTCCCTTTTGCGGGGATAGTCCGTACCGCCGCGCCGCTTCGCCCGACAGCCTTCTGCAAAGCTGTGACAGCGTGAGCCGGCCTTTTTGATACCCTTCCGAAAAGAGCAGCGACACCATGTTTTCACACCCGCCTACACCGGGAATCGCGCCGAAACACGTCGGCTCAGCGAGCTTTTGCGCAAGCGCAAACGGGCAGTGGTCGGTGGAAACCATACCGATATCGCCGCTTTCGAGCAGTCCCCAGAGAATTTCGCCGTCGCGCTTCGACCGCAGCGGCGGGGTCATAATCCAGCGCTGCGGCTCTTTCCCCGCATAGCGGTTTTCGTCGAGCAGAAGGTAGTGCGGGCAGGTTTCCGCATGGACCGGTACGCCGCGCTTTCTCGCCGAGGCAATCAACAGTCCCGCTTCGCCCACGGAAACGTGCGCGACGATCAATTCCGCGCCCGTCTGTTCCGAAAGCGCAATCAGTTCTTGCACTGCGGCAATCTCCGCAGCCGCCGGACGGCTGACCCCGTGCAGCGCCGCCGCAATCCGGCCTTCCCTGCACATGCGTCGTTTCGTTTTCTGGATGATTTCGTCGTCTTCGCAGTGCGCCAGGACCGGCATCCCCAGACGCTTTGCCTCGGCAAACAGCGCGTGCAGTTTTTTACGCGGATAACGGTCCGCGCCGTAGGTCGTGTAGATCTTCAATACGCGTACGCCCGCGTCGAGCAGTTCGCCGAGTCTTGAAATATCCTGTTCAAACGCGCCCGTGACCTCCATATGCAGCCCGTAGTCGCAAAACACGTTCCCGTCCGCTTCCGCGCGGCGGGTGTTCACGCCGTCCGTCCAGCTTCCGCCAGGAACGGGACTCGCAAAATCGACAATGCTCGTCGTACCGCCGCAGACGGCGCCTTTCGAACCGGCGTAAAAATCGTCCGCATTCCTTTTCCCGTTCGCCGCCTGCATAAAGAAATGCACGTGGGAATCCACCGCGCCCGGCAGCGCGACCAATCCCGTCGCGTCGAACGTTTCCGCACCCTCCGGCGCTTCGTCTGTTCCTATGGCGGCAATCTTGCCGTCCGCAAGCAACAGGCTGCAGATCTGTTCCCCGCCGTTTTCCGCCGCCATGCGCGCGCCTTTGATGAAAACCGTGTTTCTTGCCATATCGTTATACCCCATGTATTAATTATAATCTATTTTCATTATCCGGACATAATTGCAAAACATACTCGCACATATGTGCGTATAGCCGTTAAACCGCCGTTTTCAGGCGCTTTTCAGTTGATTTGAAAAAAATGGTTTCTTATAATCTGTGTATAGCATACAGGTCTTTTGCACAAGCACCAGTTCGGTAAAGGTGGTTATTTCATGCCTTTGTACGGTAAAAAACAGTTCCATATCGTCAATCATTCGGCGCCTCGCATCGACGGTCCCGACAAAGTGACGGGCCGCGCAAACTATGCCGCGGACGTATCGTACCCACACATGGCGCACGGCGCGATGCTCCGGCTCGACGGCGTGGTCAGTGCGCGCATTCTCTCGATCGACGCGTCTGAGGCGCGTAAGCAGGCGGGCGTGCTGGCAGTCGTCACCGCTGCCGAAATGCCGAAAACGAAGAGTTGGGCCACGTACCGTTATCTGACCGACCGTATCCGCTACGTCGGCGACGTGGTCGCTCTAATCGCCGCCGAAACAAAGGAACAGGCCGAGGCGGCGAAAAAGCATATCCGGGTGGAATACGAAGAACTCCCCGCCGTGTTCGGCGTGCGCGAAGCAATGGCGCCCGGCGCACCGCTCGTGCACGAGGAATATCCGGGTAACATCTTCACACAATCCCGCTACACGCTGAAAAAGGGCGATGCGGAGCAAGGGTTTGCGGAAGCCGACCTGATTGTCGAACGCACCTACGAAACTCAGTATGTTGAGCACGCCTATATCGAACCGGAGGCGGCGGTCGCCGTCGAAAATCCTTCTAACGGAGAAATGACCGTTCACTCCTCCTCGCAGAATCCATTTTTCACGCGGCGCTACATTGCGGATATTTTGCAAATCCCTTTCAACCGCGTGCGCCTGATTCAGGAAACGCTCGGCGGCACGTTCGGAGGCAAAGAGGAAGGTGTGGGGTTGCTTGCGGCACGCTGCGCATACCTCTGCCGCCTGCTGCACCGCCCGGTCAAAATGGTCTTTTCACGCGAAGAATCGCTGCTCGAAAGCAGCAAACGCCATCCGTTTCTGTTCACCTATAAAGCCGGACTTAAAAAAGACGGGCGCATTGTCGCATGGAAAGCCTCGCAGATCGACAATTCAGGCGCTTATAACAACCAGACACAGTTCATGAACTGGCGCGCAACGGCGCACTGCGCGGGTGCGTACGACATCCCGAACGTCGAAGCGGAAACCTTCGGCGTGTTCACCAACAATATCCATTCCGGGGCGTTTCGCGGTTACTCCAGCCCGGAGTTGATCTATGCGCAGGAACAGTTCATCGAAGAGCTCGCCGAAGAAGCCGGCCTCACCCCGCTGGAGATGCGCCGCGTCAACTGCCTCAGAAACGGTTCTCACGTAGCAACCGGCTCGGCGGTCGAGCATGTCGTTCTGCCGGAAATGATAGACTACACGGCCAAACAGACGGACTATGCGGCAAAGCACGCGCGCTATCAAAAACAGACCGGCCGGTACCGCCGCGGCGTCGGCATGGCAATATCTCACCGCGGCTGCGGATACGGCGCGGAATCTCCGGACGCGGCGGGCGCGTTTATCATCGTCAACGAGGACGGCTCCGTTTTGCTGCACTCTGGTCTTGCAGAAAACGGGCAAGGGCTCAAGACCGTTTACTGCCAAATCGCCGCGGAGGCGCTCGGCGTACCGTTTGAAAGCGTCCAATTTTACGGCACGGACACGCACTGCATCCCGGACAGCGGTATGACCGTCGCTTCGCGCGGAACGGTCATGGGCGCACAGCCGGTTAAAAAAGCGGGCGACAAGCTCAACCGGGTTTTAAGGCAGAACGCGGTCGACCTCGGCCATTTCACCGCTGGAAAAGGCGGCTGCGGGCACGACCGATCGGCGGACGATCTGATCTTGCGGGACGGATTCTTTTTTGACCCAGGCTACCCAAGCTACCGCATTTCCCTGGCGGACGTCGCGGGTGCGGGCCTCTGGCGCGGCATGTGCCTTTCCGCTTACGAGTGGTTCACGCCGCCGCCCTGCGTACAGGACCACGATACCCAGCAGGGCAAAGCGTTCCCCACATATTCCTACGCCTGTGTGGTCGCCGAAGTCGAGGTGGACACGGGAACCGGTGAAGTGCGCGTTGCGCGCGTCACCAGCAGCCACGATGCGGGCACGGCCATCAATCCCGCGCAGGTCAAGGGGCAGATTTACGGCGGCGTGCTCATGGGGCAAGGCTACGGCACCATGGAGGAAGTCGTCACGAAGAACGGTCTCGTCAAAACGCAAAACCTCGACGAATACCTGATTCCGACGGCTATGGACATGCCGGAAATCAAGATTAATATCTTCGAGTGCGACGACCCCAGCGGCACATACGGCGCAAAGAGCGTCGGCGAACCCGCTATGGAGTGCGTGGCAGCCGCCGTCGCCAATGCGGTCGCCAACGCGACCGGAAGGCGCGTGCGCTGCAATCCGGCGGGACTCGAAAACGTGCTGCTCGGCAAAAAACTATGGTAGGAGGCGCTTTTTTTCACATGCAACGCTTTTCATACCTCTCTCCGAAAACACTCGGTGAAGCGCTCGCGGCCATGCATGAACATGCGGGACATATCCGTCCACTCGCGGGTGGTACGGATTTGATGATCGAACTGCGCAACGAATTGCAAGCGTTCCCCGGCATGGATTTCGCGCTTGATCTGGCGCGCGTCGACGAACTAACCGACATTTCAGAGGAAAACGGACTTGTCCGTATCGGCTCCATGGCTACGCATGACGCCGTTTCGCGCTCCCCGCTCGTGCATGCGGCGGCGGACATGCTCGCGCAGGCTTGCTTCAGCGTCGGCGCGCAGCAGATACGTAACGTTGCAACCATCGGCGGCAACATCTGCAACGCGGCTGTCGCCGCGGACACGCTCTCACCGCTCGCCGCTCTGGACGCATGCGTCACGCTGCAAAGCGTTTCCGGTACCCGCGAACTGCCGCTTACGGAATTCGTAACGGGCGCAGGCAAAACCGCAATCCATCCCGACGAATTGCTTGTCCGGCTTGCATTCAGGCCGCTGACCGCCTGGCGCACCGTGTTCGTCAAGCTCGGCCGCCGGAAAGCGCTCGCCATCTCACGAATAAACGCCGCCGTGGCGCTCCGGTTCGAAAACGGCAAAATCGCGGACGCGCGCATCTCCCCCGGCTGCGTGTTCGCGTCTCCGCGCCGGGTTTCTTCTGCGGAACAACTCCTGCTCGGATGCGCTCCGTCGGAAAAGCTTTTTGAGCGCTGCGGTAAGGCCGTTTCGGAGGAAATGATAAAAATCACCGGCGTACGCTGGTCAACCGAATACAAGTATCCCGCGCTTTCGGCGGTTGTCAGCCGCGCGCTTTGCATCGCTGCGGGCGTTACGGAGGAGGAAGCATGAGCGAACTGAAATTTACACTGAACGGGCAACCCGTCTGCGTCGAAGTTGAGGACAGTGCGAGGCTCGTGGACGTAATCCGTGATTCGCTGGGCCTGACCGGTACCAAGGAAGGCTGCGGCGTGGGCGAATGCGGCGCATGCACGGTCATCGTCGACGGGGACGCGGTGGTCTCCTGCCTCATGCCGGCCATGCGCGTCATGGGCAAAAGCGTCACGACGGTCGAAGGTCTCGCGCACGACGGAAGGCTCGACCGGCTGCAGCAGGCCGTGCTCGATCACCATGCGCTGCAGTGCGGTTTCTGTACGCCGGGCTTCCTCATGAGCGCAAAGGCGCTGTTGGACAAAAACCCGCACCCGTCGCGCGAGGAGGTCAAGGTGGCCATTTCAGGTAACCTATGCCGCTGCACAGGTTACGAACAAATGATCGAAGCCGTGCTGGACGCGGCGGAACGCGAGCCTTGATATCGCGGGTATCTCCGCCGAATCGGAAGACCGTTTTACAGCAACTTTTCCAGCCCCGTCCGGCAGAGCTTCTCAGCACGTCGAACCAGCTCCCCGCAAAAACGCAGGGAGGCCTCCCCGTCCCACGGGCATGCCGGCCGATTCAAACAGCTTTCTCTGCCGCTTGGCGTCCGGAAAGCGGAAAACAAAGGCCCCCGGCCCGATAAACCCGACTCTTCCGCACTCCGGTTCTCCGGCTCCTCGGCGTTGAGGGGGAACGGCAAAAAGAAAAGACATCGTTTGCATAAAGGAGGGACCCGTACCATGCTCGACATCTGGCTGGTCGTGCCGAACGTCCTTGAAAAGCTCAAGCCTCTCGGCATGACCGCGAAAGGCGCGGCAGTTTCGTATCTGTTCGCGCTGGTTTATATCGTCCTTCTGGTCATCCTCGGCCTGTGGTGGAACAAGCACCTGCCTTCGTCCGTAGCGGAGGACGGCTGGAGCAGCCGAACCATTGCGCGCATCGCCATCCTCACCGCGCTGTCGGCCGCAGGCGGGCTTATCACGCTGCCCGGCGCAACCAGCATCCGCTTCGACTCGCTGGCAGGTTACTTCGGAACGCTGATTTTCGGCTGGCAGATCGGCGCGGTCGTTGCTGCGTTCGGCGCGTTCTTCTCGGAACTCATGAGCGGCTTTTCCGGCTGGGCGCCGCTCGCGCCCTATTACATGATCACAATGGCTCTGGCTGTCACAAGCTTCGGCGTCGCAACCAAGAAGTTTGGCAGAATTCCCGGTATCATCGTCGGCACGTTCGTTAACACCCTTTGCGTCGCGCCCTGGCCGCTGATGATGGGCTGGGGCATGCTTGCGGCGACCATCGTTCAGCAGGTGCTCGGTTCTTATGCGAACTGCATGCTCGCGGCGTTTGCGTACGCGGCGATTACCGCCGCGCAGACCCGCAGGCGCTATGAAGAACCCGTTGACGAAGAAGAACTGCGTATCGTAAGCGCCATGCTCGAACAGGACGCAAAGGACAATCCCGGCGCGGCGCTCAAAGCGCAGTACCGCGAAAAACAAGCCCGTAAAGCGCCCAAGGGAGCGTTCATGCTCTTTTTCGGCGGTTCTATGGTCCTCTTTCAGGTCATTTTCATCTTCTACAAGCTGCTCCGCACGAAGAAGGGCCCGGACGTCGCATTTGCATCGTTTGCAGAGTTCCTTACATTCGTCAGGACCTACTGGGTCGGCCTGCTGGGCCTCCTCCTTGCTATCTGGGGACTGATACGTCGTATGAAAGCCGCCGCAAAAGCGCGCGGCTCCGCTGGAAAGGAGGCGTAAGCGTTATGCCGGAACCGATTATCAAAATTGAAAACGTAAACTTCGTGTACGAAGGCAGCCGCCGCCGGGCGATTGCCGATATCCGGCTCGACGTATACAAGGGCGAGTTCCTCGTCGTCACCGGGCCGACGGGTGCGGGCAAAAGCACCCTCTGCCAGTGTCTCAATGGCATCGTCCCGCATTTCACCAAAGGCGTTATGACCGGCAGCGTCAACATCGCCGGGCTGGATACGCGCAAGCACCCGGTCTACGAGATGGCGCCACGCGTCGGTCTCGTATTCCAGGACGCAGACGCGCAGCTCTTCGGCATGACGGTCGAGGAGGACATCGTCTTCGGTCCGAGCAACCTCGGCTTTGATTACGCGGAATGCATGCGCCGCATTGGAAAAGCACTAAAGGACCTGAACATCGAATCGTTGCGCGAGCGCAAGCCGCAGGAGCTTTCCGGCGGGCAGAAGCAGTCCGTGGCCATCGGCGGTGTGTACGCCATGCTGCCGGAGGTCATCATATTCGACGAACCGACGTCCATGCTCGACCCCTGGGGAAAGCAGAACGTGTTTTCCATCATTAAGGACATCAACAAGGTCTACGGCGTCACCATCGTCCTTGTCGAACACGAGATGAGTCATGTCGCGAAATACGCCGACCGTGTGTGCGTCATGGACCACGGGAGAATCGTACTCTGCGGTACGACGGAGGAGGTCTTCGCCCAGACGGAGCGCCTTTCCGGGTTGGGCATGAACGTGCCGCAGTCCGTCGAAATCGGGAATCTTCTCGTGCGCGACGGCGTAATCGGCAGCGTGCCTCTTTCGACCGACGCGCTGATCAAAACGCTTTCTGCGCTGCCCGGTATGCCGGACACGCCCCGTACGTTCACCCCCGCGGCGGATCAGCCGGCCTCTCCGGCGGACCCGGTCATCGAAGCGGAACACCTCGCGTTCAGTTACCTCGGCGGGACCAACCAGCTAGAAGATGTTTCCGTTACGTTTCGCAAGGGCGATTTCGCAGCGGTCATCGGACAGAACGGCGCGGGTAAAACGACGCTTATGCGCAGCATCATCGGTCTTTTGAAACCGCAGTCCGGCAGAATTCTCGTCTGCGGAAATGAAATCGTGGACAGGACAGTAGCAGAGCTTTCCGCAGACGTCGGTTACGTGTTTCAGAACCCGGACGAACAGATCTTCACCGACAGCGTGCTCGACGAACTGTATTTCGGGCCGGACAATCTCGGTCGTCCCCGTGCGGACGCGGACCCGCTGGTCGCCGAAGTCCTTTGCGAAGTCGGACTGGAACGCTACAAAAACACCTGGCCGAAATACCTTTCAAAGGGTGAACGTCAGCGTCTGAGCATGGGCGCGATCATCACAATGGACCCGGAGGTCGTCATCGTGGACGAACCGACTACCGGTCAGGACTGGCGCGAGACGCTCTGGATCATGGACTTGCTTAAAAAACTCAACGAACGCGGCAAGACGATTTTGATCATCACGCACAATATGGAGATCGTGAACCGCTACTGCAGCCGTGTGGTCGTCATGTGCAACGGAAATATCCTGCTCGACGGCGCGCCGCGGGACGTTTTCACAAAAACAGACGTCCTGAAAACCGCTTATGTCGAACCAACGGACGTAATGAAAATTGCACAGGCGCTGCCGTATATGCCGGACAACGTCGTTTCCGTGAATGAATTTTACAACTGCTTCACAGCGGCCCGAAAGGAGGCGTAACACATGCTGGTCGATTACCGGAAAATGGATACGTGGGCGCACCGCCTTAATCCGAAGGTGTCCATGCTGGTCGTGCTGTTTGTGATCGTAGCCTCGATCGTCTGGACGAACGTTCTCTTCCTCGGCGCGCTGACGCTCGCACTTTACCTCGCCGGCGTAAGCTGCCGCTTCCCGTGGAAGCAGATCGCGTGGTTTCTGAAATTCGCGCTGTTTGCGTCCGTATTGATCCTTGTGATTCAGGCGTTTACGATCGACACAAGCCTAATCCGCAGCGAATGGATTCAAAAGACCGTTTTGTTCTATGTACTGCCAAACCAAAAAGGCGCGGTCATGCTCGGCGGGTTGCTCTACGGCCTTGCGGCGTGCCTGAAGATCTATATGGTGGTGTTCGCCATCGCGATTCTCGGTTTCACCGTCCCGCCAACGGAGTTTATCCGCGGCCTAAGTAAGCTGCCGTTCGCGGCCAAACAGCTCACGTTCATCTTCTCTACCGCCTGGCGCTTCATCCCGATCATCCGCGGGCAGGCCATCAACCTCATGAACGCGCAGAAGACACGCGGCATGGAGTTGGAAAAAGGCAAGTTAGGCGTGAAGCTTAAGAAAATGATGCGCATCGTCACGCCGTTGCTTTCGAACTCTCTGGAAATCGGCTCGGACATCGCGCTGACCATGGAAGCGCGCGGTTTCGGCGCAACGAAAAAGTCCAAATTCGTTCGTCCGGTTAAGACGAGCGCCGGTGCGTCCGCCGCCTGCATCGCGGTGCTCGTGCTGATCGCTGCGCTGATCTATACCTCCACGCTCGGCATCGGGGTGATGTGAGGTGAACCGCATTCTTGTCATGGGCGCCGCCGCAATGGACACCGTCGCGCGCGTCCAGACTTTCCCACAACAGGACGACATCGTTTCCCCGCTGGAAATCAGGCGCATCCCCGGCGGATCCGCGGCGAACGTTGCGGTCGCACTGAGCCGCCTCGGTGCAGAAACCGTTTTCCTCGGCACCGTCGGAGGGGACGCGGACGGAGACGCAATCATACGCGCGTTTGCAGACGAACGGGTTTCCTGCGCGCACCTGCTCCGCCTTCCGCAGGGACGTACGGCGGGCGCGTTCATCGCCGTCGATGAAAATGGCGAGCGAATTATGTTTTCGCTCGGCGGAGACGCGGTCTATACCGACGTTTCACAGCTTGACGGGATCGATTTTTCAGCGGACGCGCTCTATATCGCCGAGTCGTTTCCCGCGGTGGGCGTCGAGGCCGCACGACGCGTACGCGCGCATGGCGGCCGCGTATTTTTTGCGCCGGGCGGGGTGCTTTGCGGTTACGGTCTGGCTGAAATCGCGCCGCTGGTGCAAGCCTGCGACACAATGCTTCTGAGTACGCCGGAACTGGCAAAACTGACCGGAAGCGACGACGTCCGTTCCGGCGCGGACGCGCTGTTTTCCCAAGGCGTTCCATCGCTCTTGGTCACACAGGGTGCGCGCGGCGCGGCGCTCTGCATCCCAAACGGCTTTGTATTCTCTCCGCCCGCCCCCGCACGCGTCGTCGACACCACCGGCGCGGGGGATGCATTTGCGGCGGCGTACCTCTTTTCGGAACTGCGCGGCGACGCGCCGAAGAACCGGCTTTCATTCGCCAATCGCTGCGCCGCGTTTGCAATTGAACGCTCCGGCGCGCGCACTAGTCCCCTTCTGGACGAAATCGAACGCCCGCAAGAATAGCGCAACCGCCTGCGCGTCCTATATTTGCAGGCAGCTGCATAACCTGGAGGATTCTATGAATCAGCAATCCGCCCCGAACGGGCAACTGTTGAACGATTGTCTTTCCCTCTGCCGTGAACTCATCGCCGAACCGAGTGTTTCCGGAGAAGAAGAGGGCGTCGCAAACGTGCTTGCGGCTTTTTTCCGCTCGCGCAGCGCAGGTGAAATCTTCATCGACCGCTGCGGCAGTCTCATCGCGGTTTTTCACGGCGACATACCCGGCAAAACGATTCTGCTCGACGGGCATATGGACGCCGTCCCGGTCGTGGACGAGAACGCCTGGACGCATCCGCCCTTTGCCGCCGAGATCGCTGACGGCCGGCTCTATGGGCGCGGCGCTTCCGATATGAAGTGCGCGCTCGCATGCATGGCGGCGGCCGCCGCCGCACACTGGCAAAAGACCGGCGGACACTTTGCGGGCGCAATCGCCGTCGCGGGCGTTGTGCATGAGGAATGTTTCGAAGGCGTCGCAGCGCGTGAAATCAGCGCGCGGGTCGAACCGGACCTCGTTATAATCGGCGAAGCTTCGGAATGCAATCTCAAGATCGGTCAGCGCGGACGAGCGGAGATCGTTTTGGAAACATTCGGCAAAAGCGCTCATTCCGCCAGCCCCCATAAGGGCGTGAACGCAGTCTACCACATGGCAGAGCTCGTGCGCCGCATCCGGGAAATCATTCCGCCGCACTCGAGCGTTCTCGGCCCCGGTATCCTCGAACTGACCGATATCAAGTCCAAGCCGTACCCCGGCGCCTCGGTCGTGCCGAGTTACTGTCGCGCGACCTACGACCGGCGGCTGCTCGTCGGCGAAACGAAGGAAAGTGTGCTCGCGCCCCTGTTGGCCGCGTTGGATGAAACGAAAAATGAGATCCCTCAGCTTTCGGCAAAGGTCTCGTATGCGCAAAGCGAACAGCGCTGTTACACCGGCGAAACGATTACGGGCGAACGTTTCTTCCCCGGATGGTCGTTTGCAAGCGACGCGCCGTTTGTGCAGGAGGTGCTCGCCGGCCTGCGCGAGGGCGGCGTTTCGCCCGCGATCACACACTACAATTTCTGTACCAACGGCAGCCACTACGCGGGTGAAGCGGGTATCCCGACCGTCGGTTTCGGCCCGTCCGCGGAAACGCTGGCGCACACGCGTGACGAATGGATTTCGCTGGACGAAATCCAAACCGCGCTGAGTGGATACGCCGGCATCCTTAACCGGCTCTGCCCTAAAGAAAAATAAAGGAGTTTTTCAAATAACGATGGAAACGGAAACCTACCGACTGGTAGTCAACAACAGAACCTACCTTGTACACGCAAAACCCAACGCAACGCTGCTTTCCGTACTGCGCGATCATCTCGACCTGACCGGCGCAAAATGCGGCTGCGGTACCGGCGACTGCGGCGCGTGTACGGTTCTGATGGACGGTGAAGCCGTGCGCTCGTGCATCGTCCCCGTCAAAAAGGCGGACGGACACGCTATTCTGACCATCGAAGGGCTCGCGCGCGGCAACAAACTGCATCCGCTGCAGCGCGCGTTCGTTGAGTGCGGCGCAATCCAGTGCGGTTTCTGCACGCCGGGAATGATCCTCACAGCAAAGGCACTGCTCAATCAAAACCCAAACCCCACCGAGGAGGAAATCCGCACGGCGATCAGCGGTAACCTCTGCCGCTGCACCGGCTACGCGCGGATCGTCGAGGCGATTCAATACGCCGCCGAACTTTTACGAGAGGAGGCGGAAAACGATGACTGAAACGCCGCAGAACGGGTCTGTCGGCACGCCGTTCCCCATCGACGACGCGGCGCTCAAGGCGACCGGGCAGCTCCGCTACGTGGACGACCTCAAGTTCCCCGGCCTGCTTTACGGTAAGTTGCTCTTTTCGCCCGTCCCGCATGCACGCATCAAAAGAATAGACGCCTCCGCCGCCGAAGCGATGGAGGGCGTGCACGCGGTCGTCACCTGTCAAAACACGCCCGCCGTCTACTACAACAGCAGCGGCGAGACGCTGGATATTTTCAAAACCGAGCGCGTGTTCGACGACACCGTCCGCTTTATCGGCGACCGGGTGGCAGCCGTCGCGGCGGAAACGCCCGCCCTTGCCGCTGCAGCCGTACGCGCTATCCGCGTGGAATACGATCCGCTGCCCGTCAACTTCGACCCCGAAGCCGGCATGCGCGACGACGCGTACGTGCTACATACGCACGGCGGTCTTTACAAAGGCAATCTCATGGAGGTCGTGCGCCAGAGCTGCGGGAACGTGGACGAGGCGATGCAGACCGCGCCGCACGTTTTCGAGGACGAATATACCGTGCCGCGCATCCATCACGGCGCGCTCGAGCCGCATGGTTCCGTCGCGTTTTACGACGCTGGCGGCAAGCTGACCGTCTGCACCTCCTCTCAGGACAGCTTCGCCGTCCGCGTCAACCTTTCCCGCATCTTTTCGCTGCCGATGAGCCGCGTGCGCGTGCGTGTGCCCGCGGTCGGCGGTGCGTTCGGGGGAAAGGTGGACATGATCACCGAGCCCGTCGCAGCGGCGCTCTCGATACAATGCGGCCGGCCTGTCAAGCTGGTTTTCACGCGCCGCGAGGACATCGTCTCCTCCCGTACGCGTCACGCGATGAAAATCCGCCTGAAGATGGGCATTGCGGACGACGGCACCATCCTCGCCGAGGACATGCGCGTATATTGCAACGCGGGTGCGTACGCTTCCGGTACAAGCAACATCGTCTGGGCGATGTGCGGCAAATTCTTTAAGGTGCATCGCTGCAAAAACATGCGCTTCACTGGGTACCCTGTCGTAACCAATACGCCGCTCGGCGGCCCGATGCGCGGCTTTGGCTCGCCGCAGACATTCTTTGCCCAGCAGCGGCTCATGAACCGCGCCGCAAAGACGCTCGGCATGGACATGCCGACCCTGCAACGCATCAACCTCACCCTGCCGGACGGCTTGGACTACCGTTTCGGCCAGCCGCATGGCAACGCGCGGCCGGTCGACTGCCTCAACCGCGCCGCAGAACTGATCGGTTACGAAAAATGCCTCAGCGAGCAAGCGGAAAGCGCGTCTTCGCGCCTGCGCATCGGCGTGGGCGTGAGCGTCGGCGCGCACGGCAACGGTATGTTCGGCATACGTACCGACGTCACGGCCATGATGCTCAAAATGAACGACGACGGCAGCTGCGTGCTCTTTTCGGGTTCGCACGAGATGGGCAACGCCTCCATCACGCTGCAGAAACAAGTGATTTCCGAAGTGCTCGGCCTGCCGATGGAGATGATTTCCGTCGTCTCCGCCGACACGGAGTTGACGCCCTATCAGCTAGGCGACTATTCAAGCCGTGGCGCATTCGTCTCCGGACGCGCGGCGCTGCTCGTAGCCGAGGACATGCGTAAAAAGCTCGCCGGTTTCGCCGCCGGATTGCTGGGAACGAGCGATGCGGACTTCACATTCTCCGGCGGCCACGCGGCTACCCCGGACGGCAAAAGCGCAACGCTCGGCGAGATCGTCCAGTTTGCGCGGCACAAAAAGCTCACCGAACTCGTCAGCGAAAAGACGGCTGCCTCCCCCGCATCCGTGATTTCCTACGGCGCGCACATCGTCAAGGTGCGCGTGGATACGCTTTCCGGAAAGGTCGAACTGCTCGACTACGCCGCAGTGCACGACGTAGGCAGGGCAATCAACCCGCTTTCGGTACGCGGGCAAATCGAAGGCGCGATCCAGATGGGCGCGGGCTACGCGCTCACGGAAGGAATCCTGCTGGACGAAAACGGCCGCGTTAAAAACGCGACCCTCAGGACCTATCGCATGCTGCGCGCGAACGAAATGCCAAAACGCCTGATGATCGATCTGATCGAGGAGATCGAACCCACCGGGCCCTTCGGCGCGAAGAGCATCGGCGAGTGCTCCGTCGTGCCCGCCGCCGCCGCCGTTGCAAACGCGGTCTCCAACGCAGTCGGACGCCCGTTCAACGACCTGCCGGTCACGCCGGAACGCATACTCGCCGCGCTCAAAGGGGACTTCTCTCTTTGAAAAGAGAGAAGCAGAGATACTCCACTCTTCTTTCTTAAAAAGAAAGAAACAAAGAAACCACATTTTCTCCAAAGTCTAAAAGAGCCGGGCGATCGCCCGGCTCAGCCTGTCAAAGAAGTCCCTGAGATTGTTAAGGATCGTAACTCTTAACCCGCATATTCCGGCTGTGCCGGTTCATCTGGCGTAGTACGATCGCCCGTTTCGGGCGGTTTCTCTGTGCGTTTTGCCGCCCGGGAGTCTGAAGGACGAGAGGCAAAACGTGGTTGCTCCGTCAAAAAATAAGTTTTTTTACGGTCTCGGCCGGGCGTTCGCCCGGCTTTTCCTTTGGCCTCAATCAAAAAACAGCGACACGATTTCGTCCGGAATGTCCGCGTCCGTCACGCTCGAAAGCCCCTGCCAGCCGGGACAGCCGTTGACCTCGGTAACGAACGTCTCTCCCGATTCGGCCGCGAGCAGATCGACCCCCGCCACGTCCGCCTGCACAACCGCCGCTGCCGCGAGCGCAAGTTCTTCTTCGTATGCCGTGAGCACATACGCCTGTGCGCGCCCCCCCTTTGAGACGTTTGCAAACCAGTCGCTGCCCGTACGTCTCATAGCCGCAATCACGTGTCCGCCGACCACGAACGCGCGGATATCGCTGTTTCCGGAAGGAATGAACTTCTGCAGATAGAAAACGCCGCCCGCTTCTTCGATTTCGCCGAACGCCCGTTCCGCCTCGCCGACACTCTTCAGCCGGAGCAATCCGTTGCCGCAGGAACCAAAGAGCGGCTTGTATACCACGTCTTCACCCAGCATAAAAAAAGCGGCCTGTGCAGCCTGCCTGTCCTCGCAGCAAATCGTTGGAGGGACCGGCAAACCGGCCTGTTCAAGCAGAGCGGATGTTAGAAACTTATCGACGGTCTTTTCGATCGTCTTCGGTGGATTGACGCATTTGAGGCCGCCGCGCTCGAGCACGTGCAGCGCGTCCATTCGATAGATGACCTGTTCGAGCGAGCCGCCGGGGATTCCACGGATCAGCAACCCGTCGTATTCCGCCAGCGGCGCTTTCGCCTCCGGCAGGCCGAGTGGAGCAACCAGCGTTTCCACGGTCACAAATTCCGCTTCTGCCCCGCGCCGCTTGAACGCTGCAATAGTCCGCTCACAGTGCCAGCCGGGTTTCGTCCCCAGAACAGCAAACCGCTTCATACGCGTTCCTCCATGGGAATGAAAATTTCGCCCTTGCCGAGTCCCGCCGCATCGCCGACCCAGCACGTGAAAACGCCGCCGGGCCAGCCTTCCGGAAGAGAAACCCCGCGCTGCCCGAGTACCGCAAACAGCAGCCGCAAAAATACGAAATCGCCGTTCGCTGCGCGTAAAAATCCACCCGGCGCAGCGGTACCTTTCGGCAGCAGCACCGTGCCGCGGGACATCCCGTCCGCAAGCTTTTCCGCATCTCCGACACCGCCAAGCAGCAGCGCCGTCCCTCCGCGAAAATCCACGCAGGCTTCGCCCTCAGCACGGCCGTACAGAATCAGCGTTCCGCGACGGACCCCGTGCGCGAATCCATCTCCGGCGCCCCCGAAAATCTGCACGAATCCGTTCTGCATTTCAAAACAGGCTTTTTTGCCCGCGTCGCCGGCAATAATAAGTTCGCCGCCGGCCATACGCGCGCCCGCACCCGCACCGACGGTCGATTCGGCTGTTATCCTGCCGTTTCGCATGCCCGCGCCGACATTGATCGCCAGGTGTATGTCGCCGCACAGCGTCAGCCCTGTCTGCTCAGTTTCCCGAACGCAAAATAGCTCTCCGGCGGATATCCGTTCCCTGCCATACCGCAGCGGCGTGTCTGAAATCTCCCATATGCCGGCGGAAACGTGCGCCGAAAGCGGCTCAAGATCGAGCAGGGTATCCAGCGGTTTTTTCAGCGTCAGTACCACGCCCATATCACGCCTCCTCCCGCGCGACGCGGTGTTCTTCGAAAAAAGTGTTTCCCGGGTGCGCCTCTTCAAACGGTATGCTGAGCAAGTCCGACACGCGTCGTTTCACGCGGGGCAAATCGCAGCCGCGCTCGCGTGCGGCGAGCACATGCGTCCCCCCGCGGATGACCTTTTTGGGCTTGCGGAACATCTTTTCTTTGTTTTTCTGTTCGCGGTACACGGCGACGCCGCCGGCCGCGCCGATGCCGAGATGTCCCCGGTCCGGCAGGCCGAGCGCCGATGCGGGGCCGGAGCGCGTCGCCTGCGCGATTTCATAGAGCGAGTATTCCCGCTGTATCGACGGAACTGCACTGCGCGACACAGCCTTCGGATTCATCATCCCGATCTCTTCGTCCCGGAACGCCTTGTCCGTCAGAAGACGGATCAAATAGGGATACGCCGTAAACGGTCCTCCATTGGGATGGTCGGTGGTCAGAAAGATCCTAGATGCGTCGCCGACGCGCAGCATGAGCTCAAGTCCGGTCAAAAACTGCGTGGCGCCCATGACGTTCTCCGGATCGTAATGCAACGGCAGTACGCCGAACCCGCCGCCCGCTTCCCAAAGCTCGCTTCGGAAGCCGCGCTTGCCCTTGCCAAGCTTTTTGGCAAACTCTGCGTCCGCCGTGACCGCCGCGGCCACGCCGGGCACGACCGCGCCGGCGTCGCAGGTGACGTTTTTATGCGCGTTGAGCGCGTCCGCCAGCGCTTCCGCAGCGGAGACGGTCCGTCCCGCCTCGTTCTGCCGGTATCCGTAAAACTGGAGATGTGCAAGGTGCAGCGGTCTTCCCGCTGCGCGGTCAATCGTCTCCGCAACCGCCTCGTATGCGCCCAAGCGTCCGAGGAACGGATGGTGCAAGTGCAGCGGATGCGGCAATCTCAGCCGGATGCAGGCGTCGATCAGACGGTCTGTCAGTTTTTCGTACGGTAATTCGCCCTCGCTTACCCCCCCGCGCGGATTGATCAGCTTGAGCCCGCGTGCGCCGGAGACGGCCGTCAGCCAGGCTAAATATTCGTCTAGGTCCCCGTCGGAACCACGCGCGGCGAGTGCGAGCAATACCGGGTTTTCCCCTGCCCAGACGAGGTTCGCCGTGTCCAGCAGCGGGATCGCGTTTTCCTCAATGATCGTGCGCCGCGCGGAGAGCGCGGGCATCGCCGCGTTGACGGCGAGCGTATAGCCCATCCCCGCATATTCGTTTCCAAGCCGTGTCACGTTTGGCACGATCGGATTTCCTGCGTCACGCAGCAGTTCGAGCGGCTCGCCCGCAATATGGCAGTGCGGGTCGATCCCACCCGCCCTCACGATACATCCACTCGCATCGA
>CAYTHS010000003.1:0-67412 GCA_964437665.1 uncultured Oscillospiraceae bacterium | reverse complement strand
GATGCCCATGCAGACGGCCTATTTCTCGCAATCCTCTACTATACCGGCCTACGCCGCGGCGAAGCGCTGGGATTGCGCTGGTCGGACATTGACTTCTCAGCTCGTACGTTACGAGTCGAGCGCGATATCGACTTTGTCACCGGCAAGGTCGGCACTGTCAAGACGACAACGTCCGTGCGCACCGTACCCGTACCAGACGAACTGATTGCGCTCTTGAACAAAACACGACAAGTAGGATCAGGCTACATAATCCGCGCGCCAAAGACAGGCATGTTCTGGTCCCAAGCGACGTTCGTTCGCCGCTGGCGCAAGATTCAGGAAGCCCTTCTAAAAGCCGCGCCCGGCATTGAGCACGATGGGAAGGGCTCAATCCTTACGCCGCATTACTTCCGCCACAACTACGCTTCCATACTCTACCGTTCCGGCGTAGATGTACTCTCCGCGCAGCAATACCTTGGGCATACAGACCCCGCCACAACGATGCGTATCTACACGCACCTCGCGGACGAAACGCAGCTCAAGGATGCGGAGAAGGTAAGGAAAGCGTTCCAATGACTCGTATAATAATGGGCTCAAAAGTGGCAAGAAATTGGCAAGAAAGTTTTTATTCTCATACGTTATTGTACGATACTATAAATAAAAAAAAGCCCAGAAATCGGGCTTTTTCTGGCTGCGGAACTAGGATTCGAACCTAGACAATACGAGTCAGAGTCGTAGGTGCTACCATTACACAATTCCGCATTATGCGCTTTATGCGCAAAGAGAATCCCGAGGTGCCGTCCGCCTTTGTCATAATACCCGCCTCTCGGCAGGTGGGTGCGGCGTGATTACCTCGGGCTTCCCGCTCGTAACGAGCCTGCCTTTAGCTTCTCAACACTCACTCCCGGCAACAGTCTGTGGGTTTATAACCGAAAACGTGACGCACACCGCAGGATATTCTCCGTGTTGGTGGGATTAGTTGGGATCGAACCAACGACCTCTACGATGTCAACGTAGCGCTCTAACCAGCTGAGCTATAACCCCGAGTGCAAATACTATTATACACATGAAGGTGAAAATTGCAAGACGTTTTTTTGATCCGGATTTGCGCTTTTGTTACCGCTTGCTTCCTCAAAAACCCACGTGCGCGCCGTTCCCGCGGAAAATTCCGCAGCATCTGCGATTCGGTGCAAGTCCGTTCGGCGCCGAGTAGTCTCTATAAAAAGCGCAGCGAATTCTCCCGCATTTATCTTTTTTCCGTGTGAAAAACGACGTGTTTTCCGCATGTAACAGGAAGTTCACTTTCTATCCATTGCGATTCCACAAGGATGGGTTACTTTAGCATCAGAGCAAGGACAAAGACAGACAGACCCCCAATATTACCTCCCATCCCATCCCAATCAAAAGCCTCCGCGAAAGCGGGGGCTTTTGATCTGTGGCGTTATCCGGCGCTTTTAGCGGAACTCGCGGCAATATCATGCTTCTTCCCTTCGTTCGGCGGAATTCTTCGCGCAGCATCGGCCTCGAACGGATAGGCCGTTTGTCGGACTTGCTGCATATAGCATGTCAAAGTCGCCGTACATGCCGCCGGCTTGGTGAACAACTGCATGGAAATCCTTTTTTACTTCCGCAAGAGGTTCGGGGAACGGGTCAGAATCGCGTATCCGGACGGTAGTGCTCAAAAATGACCGCGTCGTTGCGTTTGGCGAGCGCCGCGTGCCCGCCCGGATCGCGCGCCGTCCATGCCACCCGCATCGCGCCCATCGCCTCGGCGATGCGAACAGAGAGGCACTTCGGCCCGATGCGGTAGGCGATGAACTGCGGATGCGCGAGGATATTCGTAAGCAGCCTGCTCATCAGCAGCGACTGATACCAGGGCATGGATTTGCTCGAATAGCGGTACGCCTCGGAAAGCTGCCCGCGAAGAACTCCCGGCGCGTTCCGGTAAAACCAGCGCACGGGCAGCGGATGGAAACTCTCGATACAGTAATCGCCCTCATAGGCTTCCAGAATTTTCAGCGTCAGCGGGCAGAGGTTCTTCCAGTCGCCGCCGCTTTTCAGTTCGACGATGACCGGCGCCTTGCCGCCGAGCGCGTCAAGCACGTCGGTAAACGTCGGGATGCGATGCGCCGTGCCGAACAACGGCATGCTCTGCAGTTCTTCAAACGTATACGCGTCCACCCGCGCGTCCACGCCGCAGACGCGCTTGAGATCGTCGTCATGGAACACCACGACGACCTTGTCTTTCGTGAGCTGAACGTCCAGCTCCACACCGTAGCCTGCCTGGGCGGCGTTGCGGAACGCCTGCAGCGAATTCTCCGGTACGCTCTGGTCCTTTTCGTATAGGCCCCGGTGCGCGTACGTCCTGTTCCGAAACGGCGCGCGCTGCGCGTTTGCGCAGCGGGCGGGCGTAATCAGCGCCAGCCAGAGAACAGCCAGCACAACGAGCACCGCAATTGCAATCCACATTTTTCTTTTCCTCCAAACCGCAATCTTACGCAGATTTTTCCCCTGGTATTGTTATTATACGTTAAATACGATACCATGTATATCGACGGAGAGAAGATTCCTCCGCCCTTTCCATTCAACAAATCATACGAAGCGGAGAATGAATCATATGAAATTGAACTATAAACGTACCTTCCTAGTCGGGTTTGCGTTTCTTTCCATCTGCGCATTCTGGCAGATGTACGACACGGTAATCCCGCTGATTCTGCGCGACACCTATGGCATGGCGGACGGTCCGGCCGGCATCATCATGGGTCTTGACAACGCCGTAGCGCTGTTCCTGCTGCCGCTGTTCGGTTCGGTCAGCGACGGCAACCGAGCGCCAAAATGGGTATGGTTCTCGCTGCTGGGCGTCGGCGTCGTCTCCGGCCTGCTGAGCTATCTTTCCGGAACGGCCGCCGCAGGCGCATGGCTGAACGCTGCGTTCCCCTCTGCAGCGCTGCTCGCCGGCTCGCTTGAGATATTCGAGCTGATTACCGAAATCCTCGCTAGCATCTGCGCCGCCGCTCTCGTTGTGCTGCCGCTGATGACGTTTCTCGCGCGCAAGTGCGCCAAACTCGGCCGGCGTATCCCCTACATCCTCTTCGGCACGATCGGCGCCGTGCTCTCCATGGCAGTGCTCCAATACGCGGAACACTATCTCGGTCTGCTCTTCTTCGGCGCGGCGCTTGGAATCCTTCTGATTTTTATGGGCGCTTACCGTTCGCCCGCCGTAGCGCTGATGCCTGACGTAACGCCAAAGCCTCTGCGCAGCAAAGGCAACGCGGTCATTAACCTGATGGGCGCGGTCGGCGGCGCGTTTTCGCTTGTAGCGATCAACCTGCTCGTTCAGGAGAACGTCACGGGCGAGCGCGAATACCTCTACCTTTTCCTCGCGGTCGGCGTGCTCATGCTGATCGCCGCGCTCACGGTGGTGTTCACGGTGCCGGAGCATAAGTTCGTCCAAGAGATGCGAGACATCAACTACGGCGTCTCCCAGGAGGAGGACCAGAGCAAATCCATCGAGGTCGACGGCAAACAAAAGCTCCCTCCGGCCGTGCGCAGGAGCCTGATATTGATCCTCGCGACCATCACGCTCTGGTTCTTCGGCTACAACGCCGTGACCACCGCGTTCAGTAAATTCGCAACCAAAATGTGGGCGTCCGGGCTTGAACACGTATCCAACTGCCTGCTCGTGGCGACTGCGGCTGCCATCATTTCTTATATGCCGATCGGCTTCCTTGCGTCGCGCATCGGCCGTAAAAAGACCATTATCATCGGCTTGATCGTCGCCGCGGCGTGCTTCGCCTTTGGCGCATTCTATGCGCAGACCTTCTCGCTCGCGCTGTATGTGATGTTCGCGGCGGTCGGCTTTGCGCAGGCTGCCGTCACGGTCAACACCTTCCCGATGGTCTGGGAGATTTCGCGCTACGGCAACGTCGGCAAATACACCGGTTATTACTACACCTGCTCCATGGCGGCACAGATCGTAACCCCTATCGTTTCCGGTTACCTGCTGCAGTATGTGGGTTACAATTCGCTCTTCCCTTACGCGGCGTTTTTCGTTGCGCTCGCCATCATCCCCGTCGCGCTGACCAAGTACGGCGACAGCAAGCCGGGCGCGCCGAAGGACAAGCTCGAAGCGTTTGAAGGCGCGGACGACTGACCCCGGCACGTGTAAAATCCGCGTAAAGCGGGCGAGAAACGCTTGACATACGGGCCGTTAACCCATATAATGTGTCTGTTCAAGCAGAAGCGCCCGCTTCTCACCTGCCGGCGATTGCCAGGCACGGTAGCAACAAACCTTTGTTCTTTGCAACGATCGTTCCCGTGGGCGCAGCATGGCTTGCGCCCACTATTTTTTTTACGGAGGTGTTCTCTCATCGCTATCGCGGAATTGATGATCAACGAAGAAATCCGTGACCCGCAGGTCCGTCTGATCGACGAAAAAGGCGGCCAGCTCGGCATCATGGACGTCCGGGACGCGCAGAAACTGGCGGACGAACGGGAGTTGGATCTGGTAAAGATCGCGCCCAACAGCAGGCCGCCCGTCTGCAAGCTCATGGATTACGGCAAGTACCGTTTTGAAATGAGCAAACGCGAAAAGGAACAGCGCAAAAACCAGAAGATCATCGAGCTTAAGGAAATCCGGCTGTCCGCTACCATAGACGTGCGGGACATGGAAATCAAGGCGAGAAACTGCCTTAAGTTCCTTGCGGACGGCAACAAGGTCAAGGTCTCCATCCGTTTCCGCGGCCGCCAGATCACGCATAACGAGATCGGCCGGGACGTGATGAACCGTTTCTTTGAAATGGTCGCCGAAAGCGCCGTCAAGGAACGGATGCCTAAGATGGAAGGCCGCAGCATGTTTATGATCCTCGCTCCCAAGAGCGAAATTAAGAAGTAACGCAAAGAAATACCAGGAGGAACCGACATTATGCCAAAATTAAAATCCCATCGCGGAGCGGCCAAACGCTTCTCCACGACAAAGTCCGGCAAGATCAAGCGGAACAAGGCCTATAAAAGCCATATTCTGACCAAGAAGTCCACCAAGCGGCTGCGCGGACTCCGGCAGACCGGCTATATCGCCGACTGCGAAGAGAAAAAGATCCGCAAACTGATCCCGTACAGCTGAGGAGGAAAGAAAAATGGCCAGAATTAAAAGAGCAGTCAACGCCGTGAAGAAACGCCGCAAAGTCCTGCGGCTCGCCAAAGGTTATTACGGTGCAAAGAGCAAGCAGTACCGTGCCGCTTCGCAGCAGGTCATGAAATCCATGGCGTACGCGTACGTCGGACGCAAACTCAAAAAGCGCGAATACCGGCGTCTCTGGATCGCCCGCATCAACGCCGGCGCACGGATGTGCGGCACCACTTACAGCCGCCTGATCAACGGGTTGAAGCTCGCAGGCGTCGATATCAACCGCAAGGTCCTCGCCGACCTCGCCGTGAGCGACATGAACGCCTTCAAAGCGCTCGTGGACGTTGCCGACAAGGCGCGCGCATAATCAGCGCACGAACGAAAGAAAACGGAGCATCGTTGACGGTGTTCCGTTTTTCATTTTCCCCTGTACGCCGGATTGTGGTCGTCCCGCACGCGCCGCCGCACAAATATGCTATACTGTAAAGAAACCGCGACAGGAGCAAATGTGTGATGCAGACCCTCGAATCCGACCGCCTGGTCCTGCGTAATTTTACCGAGCTGGACACGGACGACCTCTTCCGCTACGCGTCCGACCCCGAGGTCGGCCCTCCCGCAGGCTGGAAACCGCATGAAACCCGCGCCGAGTCGCTGGCGATCATCCGCATGTTCCTCTCCGAGGACAACGTCTGGGCGATCGAGCGCAAAAGCGACCGCCGCGTGATCGGATCGCTCGGCCTCCACAAAGACAAGTGGCGCAACCTTCCGGACGTGCGGACGTTCGGCTATGTGCTTTCTCGCGACTGCTGGGGCCGCGGCTATATGAGCGAGGCGGTGAAGCGTGCCAGCGAGTACGCGTTCACCGAAGCAAACCTGCGTTTGCTGAGCGTTTCACATTATACGTTCAACGACCGTTCGCGCCGCGTAATCGAGAAGTGCGGCTTTGTGCGCGAGGGCATCCTCCGCAGCGCGTTCCTGCGCTACGACGGGCAGCTTTTCGACGAAGCGATCTACTCGCTTACCCGGCAGGAGTGGCTTGCACACCGCGCGCAGGGCGCGAATCAGGCAGACTGAACGAAAACCGTTTTTAAGGAGCAGCACAGCGCATGGTCATCGAAAGCCGTTCCAACGAACGCGTCAAACAGGCGCGCAAGCTCTTTTTGCATAAAGAGCGCAAGAAAACCGGCCTGCACCTCATCGAAAGTGATAAGCTCGTTCACGAGGCGCTCGTTTCCGGCGCACGCGTCAAAACGCTCTTTGTCGTGGACGGCATGCCGTTTGAAGCAGCAGCTGGCGCGGAGACGCTGACCGTTTCGCGCAGCGTGCTGGAATCGCTCTGCGAAAGCCGAACGCCGCAGGGAGTAGCCGCCGTCGTCGAAACGCCTTCCTCCGAACCGCCGGAAATGTACCCGGATGGATTGCTCGTCCTGCTCGACGGCGTGCAGGATCCCGGCAACGCCGGGACGATCCTCCGCGCGGCGGACGCGTTCGGCGCCTGCGGTCTGCTTCTTTCGCCGGCGTGCGCCGATCCTTACGCGCCAAAGACGCTCCGCGCAGCGATGGGCTCGACCTATCACCTGCCCGTTTGGCAGGGCGAGCTTGCCGCGGAACTGCCCAAACTGAAAAAACAGGGATTTTTACCGCTCTGCGGCGACCTTTCCGGGAGCGAGACGCTGCCCGCGCTCAACAAAAATGTCGCGCTGGTCATCGGCAGCGAGGGCGGTGGCGTGTCAGCCGAGGTCGCGGCGCTCTGCGTGCCGTACCGCCTGCCCATGCGCGGAAGGGCGGAATCGCTCAATGCCGCCGTCGCGGCGGGCGTGCTTTTATACGTCGTTTCGGGGGCGATGCCGCAGAGCTGACGCGCCGCCTAAAATTTTTCAATAAATAGCGTAACCGAGCAACCGGAACAATAAAGGAGAACCGATATGGAACAAAGCGCAAATAAAAACGTCCTCGTCGTGGTCGATATGCAAAACGACTTCATCACGGGCACACTCGGCACGAGCGAGGCACAGGCCATCGTGGACAGCGTCGTGAAGCATATCCTGAGCTTCAACGGGCTGATCCTCTACACGCTGGACACGCACACCGAAAAATACCTCGAAACGCAGGAAGGCCGAAAGCTGCCCGTGCAGCACTGTATCGCAGGCACGGACGGCTGGGCGCCCGCTCCCGCCGTCTGGAAAGCGCTGACGGACAAAAACGTCGCCGACAATCAGCACATGATCGCAAAAGACACGTTCGGCGGCGTGAGTCTGCCAATGCGCATCCACGAGATGCTCGACGGTGCGGAGCCGGACGAAATCACGCTGGTGGGGCTCTGCACGGACATCTGCGTGATCAGCAACGCGCTGCTGCTCAAGGCGTTTTATCCGGAAGCGCAGATCACCGTGGACGCGGCGGCCTGCGCGGGCGCGACCCCGGATGGACACAAAACGGCGCTCGCGGCCATGAAACCCTGCCAGATCGAGATTATAAACGAGTAGAGTGAAATTGAAGGGCTTTGCAAGGGGCTCCCCTGCACCCCGCCCAAGGGACGAATCCCTTGGGAATCCCTCTTTTCAAAAAAGCGGGTTCTAAGGACCGTCCGGGCTCTAAGCCGTGGTTTGGAGGCGGAGCCTCCAATGCGCCCCCGCTTATATCCAAACAAATAACGCCCCCTTGGGCGTTTCAGCCTGTCAAAAAAGCCCCTGGGATTGTTAAGGGTCGTAACCCTTAACCCGCATATTCCGGCTGTGCCGGTTTATCCGGCGCAACGGATCGCCCGGAACGGGCGATTTCTCTGTGTTCTTTGCCGCTCGGGAGTCCGAAGGACGAGAGGCAAAGAACGGTTGTCCCGTCAAAAAACTGGTTTTGGGGCGGCCTCAAACGCCCCCTTGGGCGTTTTATTATGTCCGTTAAAATTCGTTGACAATCTCTTTGAACACGTCCCCGCGCTGCTCGAAGTTATCGAACATGTCCCAGCTTGCACACGCGGGCGAAAGCAGCACCGCGTCGCCGGGTTCGGCCAGCGAGCGCGCAAGCAGCACGGCCTCTTCGAAGGCGTCCGCCGTGCGGCAGAGGCCGGAAAGCCCCGCGTCCGCCGCGGTCTGCAGAATCTTCTCCTTCGTTTCGCCGAGCACGACCGCCGCCTTGACCTCGCTGCCCGGAAAATGCGAAAACAGTTCGTGAAAATCGCTGTGCTTGTCGAACCCGCCGAGAATGAGCACCGTCGGCCGCGTCATGGCCTGTACGGCCTTGATCGTGCTGTCCGGATTCGTCCCCTTGGAGTCGTTGATGTATGCAACGCCGCCAAATTCGCGCACGAACTCGATGCGGTGTTCCACGCCGGGGAATGCGCGCAGCGCCTTACGCACCGCGTCTTCGCTGATTCCCATCCCGAGCGCGAGCAGAGAAGAAAGCATCGCGTTTTCGAGGTTATGCCCGCCGGGGATACGGATTTCGTTCGTTTCAATCAGCGGCCATTCGCCGTTTTCGTCCCGGTAGATCACGGTGTTTCCGCGCAAAAACAGCCCGCGCGGCACTTCGCTTTCGCGCGAAAAGTAATAGACTTTCGCGGGCGTAAGCCGCGCCATGCCGCGCACGACCGGATCGTCGTAGTTGAGCACCGCCACATCGTTTTCCGTCTGGTTGTCAAAAATCTTGCACTTGGCGGCAATATAGTTTTCCATGGTGCCGAAGTGGTCGAGATGGTCTTCCGTGATGTTGCAAACGCCCGCCGCGCGCGCATGGAAGCGCACGTTGCCTTCGAGCTGAAGCCCGGCGGTCTCGGCGACGACCACGTCGCCTTCCCTGGTTTCGAGCGCGTGCTCGGTGATCGGCACGCCGATGTTGCCGAGCACGAACGTGTGCCGCCCGCCGGCAATGAACATTTCGCCCGTCAGCGCGGTGCAGGTGGTCTTGCCGTTGGTGCCCGTGATGCAGACGAAATCCGCATGGCTGTAGCGGTACCCCAGCTCGATTTCGCTGACGACCTCCATGCCGCGCCGTTTGGCCTCGATCACGAACGGAACGCTCATCGGGATGATGGGGCTGATCACCATCAGCTCCACGCCGTCGAGCAGCGTTTCCGGGCGCTCGCCCAACCGGTATTCGGCGGTTATCCCGCGCAGCGCTTCGGCCAGGCCGGGAATCTCCGGCTTTTTATCGTTGACGATCACGCGCCAGCCGCTTTTAAAGAGCAGTTTTGCCGCGCCGATTCCGCTTTTCGCCATGCCGACGATCAGCGCCGTATGCTTTCGCGCCATAGTTGTATCGCACCCCTTTAAATAAGGCCCGAAGCGTTCTTCGGGCGCAATTTATAAAAATATCCGTCAAAAGACCGGCTCTCCGGCCAAACCAATATCCGTCAGCGCAGGTACGGCAGGAAGCAAATCGCACAGAGAACCGCCGTTACGAGCGTATACATCACGACGATGCGCGGTTCGGGCACGCCTTTAAGCTCGAAGTGATGGTGGATCGGCGCCATCTTGAACATCCGCTTGCCGTGGTTGAGCTTGTTGCTCGCCACCTGCAGTACCACCGAAAGCGCGCTTGCGAGAAAACAGAAGCCCATGATCGGCAGAATCAGGAACGACCGGCTCAGAATCGCAAGCATCGAAACCGCCCCGCCGAGCGCGAGGGAACCGGTGTCCCCCATGAACACACGCGCGGGATACGTGTTGTAGATCAAAAAACCGACCGAAGCCCCGACGATCGCCGCGGAAAATACCGTCATGCCGATGTAGTTGGAGCCGAGCAGCATTTCGCCTTCCTGATTGGCGGACGTCGCCATCACGGCAAAGATGCCGGCCATGAACAGCGCATAGACCATCGTCGTGCTGGTGGCCAGCCCGTCCAGCCCGTCGGTGAGGTTCACAGCGTTAACTTCCGCCACAATGACGAAGATCACGAGCGGGATGTACCAGCCGCCGATGTTCCACTCTCCGCCGGAGACCGGCAGATACAGCGTCGGCCCCAGCAGCGGCGAACGATACGCCCAAACCGCCACCAGTACCGCGATCAGAAGCTGCGCAATGATCTTCTGGTAGGCGCGAAGCCCCAGATTCTGCTTTCTGCGGATCTTCAAAAAATCGTCCAAAAACCCGACGACGCCGAATGCGACCGTCACCAGCAGCGCTGGCATTACGAACTCCATGCCCTCCAGCCCGAAGATCAGCGAAGCAATCGTCACCGCCAGCAGCGTCATGATCCCACCCATTGTCGGCGTGCCCTGCTTCTTTTTATGCGACTCCGGCCCAAGTTCGCGCTCGATCTGCCCGAATTTGAACCGTTTGAGCATTGGGATAAACAGCGGGCCGAGCGCCCATACAATTACAAACGCGCTCAGTGCAGTTAGAAAAACTCGAAACATAACGATACAATACCAACCTGTTCAATAATCTTTCGGGTCTAAAGGCGGAGCCTTTCACCCGGACCATTCGACCGCGCCGCGTCCGCAGGCGCGCCCTAGGGTGTGTTTCTAAAGTCTAGAAGATGCAGTTTTGCTGGATCGGCTTGCAGATTGAGGCGATAAACGCAGGCGCAGTGGTGCTGCGGCGAGGCTTTTCAACAAAAATATGCATGCCGAGGCGGCGAAAATGCGCTTTTGTGATTTTTGAAACGCACCCTACTCCCATACGGGTTTTTTTCGTGCTCTTTGTCCTCCGCCGGGGAACAATGAGCGCCCGCTTTGTTAAAGAAACTTTAACGCTGCTATTATACTCTATTTACCATGCTGCGCACAATCTCGCAGTGCACGAAAAACCGCACCCTTGCCCCGACGGGAACTCCCCGCGGAACGCAGGTGCGATCAAAAGGTCCGCCCTACATCTCCCTGAGTATTTCGACGACAATCTCTTTGTCGTCAAAATGATACTTGGTGCCGTTGATCTCCTGGTAGTTTTCGTGGCCTTTCCCGGCGATCATGATCACGTCGTCCTTCTTTGCAGTCATCAGCACATAGCGGATAGCTTCCTTGCGGTTTTCGATGATCGTATACTTCGTACCGCTGCGCTTCATCCCCTCCTCGATGGAGTCGATGATCGTCATAGGCGCTTCTGTGCGCGGGTTATCGCTGGTAATCACTGCAAATTCGGAGAACCTGCCCGCAATTTCTCCCATGATGGACCGCTTCGCGCGGTCGCGATCACCGCCGCAGCCAAACACGCAAACGACGCGCCCTTTTGCGAACTGCCGCGCAGTCTTGAGCACGTTTTCCAGCGCGTCCGGCGTGTGCGCATAGTCAACAAACACCGAAAAGCCCTTTCCCGTCGGAACGGACTCCAGCCTGCCGGAAACGCTGCGCAGAGACTCCAGTCCCGCCTTGATCGCGCCGAGCGGAATCCCGACGGACTGTGTAATGCCGACGGCGCCCATAGCGTTGAACACCGAAAAAAGCCCCGGTATCGCAAGGTGCATCAGCACGTCGCCTTCCGGCGTATGCATGTCGAACTGCACGCCGCCTGCGGTGATGTCGATATCCGTCGCGGAAATGTCCGCGCGGTCGCGCACGCCGAATGTGAGAATCGGAATGGAAAGCCCCTCCATAATGCGGCTCGAATATGGATCGTCCACATTGACGACCGCCTTCTTGCTGTTGAGGAACAGAGTTTTTTTCGCCTGCAGATATTCGTCGAACGATTTATGATAGTCCAGATGGTCCTGCGTCAGGTTTGTGAACAAACCCACGTCAAATTTGATGCCGTGCACGCGGTATTGCGCAAGCGCGTGAGAACTGGTCTCCATGACCACGAGGTCCACATGCGCGTCCGCCATCCTCCGCAGCAGCCGGAAGAGATCGACCGACTCCGGCGTAGTGCGCTCGGTGTGGATGCTCTCCGAACCGATCATGTTGCGGATGGTGCCGATCACACCGACCTTTCTGCCCGCCTGCTCGGCAATGGCCTTGACCATATAGGTGGTCGTGGTCTTGCCGTTGGTGCCGGTCACGCCAAGCACCATCATTTCACGCTGGGGATATCCATAAAACGCCGCCGCCATTTCCGCCATGGCTTTTCGCGCGTTTTTCACCACGATTTGCGGCACTGGCACCGGCAGCTCGCGTTCGACTAAAAGCGCGGTCGCGCCGCTTTCCACGGCGCCTTTTGCAAACGTATGCCCGTCGAACATCGCGCCGACGATGCAGCAAAACATACTCCCCTGTTTCACTTTCCGCGAATCGTATTCGATGGATACGATATCCCGGTCTTCGCCTTCGTAGCGCAGCCCGGTCGCCATTGCAAGTTCCGAAAGCAGCATGTTTGATTCCTCCCGTTGGTTTGCGGCACAATCGCCGTTTTGGTCCGTTTCCCGTTCCGCCTGCGCGTCGGGAAAATTTCTTTACTCTTCCGGCTCCGGAGTCGCCTGCGCGGGATCCGGCGTCGGGCTCGGCGTCGGCGTCGGGAACTCCACGTAAATCGTCGTGCCGGGGTCCACCAGCGTGTCCGGCTCGATGGACTGCGAGATGATCTGCCCGGTGCACTGCGTCTTATCGAACGCAAGAACCAGCCCCAGTTCCGCCAGCCTGTCGAACGCATCCTGCCTGCGTTTTTCCAGCAGGTTCGGAACTCGCACCTGCTCTTTGTACACGCCCTGGGCGTTAAATGTCGTCATGGTCGTGTAGACAATCACAATAGAGCCCTTGGAAACCGTTTCGCCCGCGGCAGGGTACTGTGAAATCACAACCGCCGCTTCCTCGTCGTCGATGAGGTTGGTGGCAAATCCCGCCTGCTCAAGATGATACACCGCGTCCTGTCCGGTTTCGCCGGTCACGTCAGGCACAGTGGCGGTCGCCGTCGTGGTGTCCGGCAGGATGCCGTAATACTGCACCAGGTCCGTAAAGATCGCCTTGACCCACGGCGCCGCGATGCTGCCCGCTTCCATCACAGGCACGGCAGGCTCGTCGATAAGGAGCATGCACACCAGTTCCGGATCGTCCGCCGGCAGAAACCCGATGAATGTCGAAACCACACGCACGTTGGACGCCGTTTCGCCATCCTCTTCAAACTTGCGGGAAACGCCCGTTACGCCGCCCATAGTGTAGTTGAGTACCTGGGCGTTGCTCGCATTGCCGCTCTCCACGTTGGACTGCATCAGCGTGCGCAGCGTCGCGCTCGTAGAAGAATTAATCACGCGCCGCAGGATGGTCGGCTCGTTCTGCAGCACCAAGTTGCCGTCCGTATCGGTGACTTGATCGATCACATACGGCTGCATGAGCACGCCTCCGTTGATCGCCGCACAAAAGGCGTTCACCATGCCGATGCCGGTCGTGGTAATCGTTTCGCCAAAGGAGAGGCGGGCAAGATCGCTCGCACGGATGTACTTGCGGTGTACGACTTCGCCGGTATCTTCGCTGGGAATGCCGCACTCGGTGGATTCGCCGAAGCCGAACGCATAGATGTAATCGTAAAACGTATCCACGCCCATGCCGGCCGCGATGTCCATCATCGCCGTACTGTTGGAGATGCCGAACGCTTTTGTCAGCGAAAGCGTTCCGTGGTCCTCCGTGTCCCACCCGACGACCTTTTCAAGACGGAAGATGCGCGACCCGCTGCAGTCGTAGGATTCTTCAAGGGAAGTATTCCCGCTGTCCAGCGCCGCGGCAACCGTAATAAAATCGAACGCCGTCCCGGCTTCGTAGGTGTCCGTAACAATCCGCACGCGGGACATGTCCATCAGTTCCGTAACCTGATCTCGCGGGGGTTCGTTCAGATTGAAGGAAGGGTATGTGGTGATCGCCAGAATCTGGCCCGTCTTCGGGTCCATAACGATTCCGCTCACGCTCGTGGCACGGTTGAGCTCATAACACTGTTCGACGTATTTTTCCAGATAGGTCTGGGTGACCGAATCGCACGTAATCGTAATGTCATAACCGTCCGTCGGCGCAAAATAGTTTTCCGTGCCGTAAGAAAGCGGCTGGTTCTTCCGGTCGACCTCGGTGACCAGCAGTCCGTCTTCGCCGGCAAGATAACTGTCGTACTCCGCCTCAAGCCCGGTCTGCCCTTCGCTGTCGATACCGGTGAAGCCAAGCAACTGCGTAAAAAGCTGGCCAAACGGGTAATAGCGCTTCATGTCGGTCGTAAAGCTGATGCCGTTGCCGAGTTGAAGCGCCTCCAATTGATCGACCACGGAGCTTTCCACCTGACGCTTAAGCTGCACCTGCAGCTTTTTCTTTTCCGGGTCCGTACTCGGAGAAATTTTCTCAAGCACGTAATCGTAATTCAGCTCGAGAATGTCGGAAACTTCCGTCGCGATGCGGACGCGGTCATCCTCCGCAATTTCCTCTGGGTTCGCCAAAACACGGTATGCCGTACCGCTCTGGGCGAGCACCAGCCCGTTGCGGTCGACCAGCCTGCCGCGCTGCGCGGTCAGGTTCTGCCGCCGGGTCCACTGCGTCTGCGCCTTTGCCTGATAGTCCGGTCCCAGAACCAGCATCACCTGCGCGAGGCGCAGTGTCAAAACGAACACGAGGATGCCGGCAAATACCATAAGAAGTACAAGCTTGCGTTTGATTTTGGGAGCGGGCGCTGCCTTTTTTGCCATTTCAGGGTCGTCCTTTCATAAGGATCAGCCGTCCTGGGACGGTCAGCCCCCCCCGTCCGTCGAATCACCCGTATCCCCCGTACCGGGTGTTTGTGTCGTGTCCTGCGTATCCCCTGTGCCTTGCTCCGGCTGCGTATCCCCGTCGGTTTGCGTATCGGTGAGCGGCGCACTGCCGGAAAACGGGAGCGCATCGCCGATTTTCACGTACTGCGACTGCTCGGGGTACTGCATGCCATATGCCTCGGCGACCGCCTGCGCGTCCTGAATCGTCACGGCGCATTCGATCTGCACGTCCAGTTCGTTGATGCGCAGCTTGGTCGTCTCAATCTCGGTGTTCAGCGAGTTGATGTCGGCATGCGCGCGGGTAATGCGCTCGTAACCCGTAAGCGTGAAGAGCACCATGCCCGAAAAAATGAACCCGCAGAGGATTAGCCCGATACGCGCGAGTGGATTGAGTTCCGGCTTTTCAACACGTACCTGCGGTTCCTTCGCGCCGCCGGAGGCTGTCCGGCCGCGCCGCCCGCTTTTCCCCGGCCGGGACGTATCGCCGTCTTCCTCCGCCTGGTTTGGCAGATGAAGCCTCGTCGTCGGTGAACGGCCTTTCTTCGGTTCGTCGTCAAAACGGATGTCCAATTACAATCTCCTCTATTCTAGCGCCGCGCCATGCTCTGCGCAAGTATCCGCGCGGAGCGAAAAACGCCTTGGCCGCGCTAGATTCTCTGGATGCACCGCATCTTTGCGCAGGACGAGCGGGGATTTTCGGCTTCCTCGCGGTCCGAGCAGGTCAGCGGCTTCTTTGTGAGGATCTTCGCCTTGGGTTCCTTTCCGCAGATGCAGATCGGTGCCGAAGGCGGACAGGTGCAGGGGTTCTCAAAGCGGCGGAACGCCTGCTTGACAATTCGATCCTCCAATGAATGAAATGTAATTATACACAGTCTGCCGCCTTTTTGCAACAGATCGCAGGCTTCCTCCACCGCCCCATCCAGGCCTTTGAGCTCCTCGTTGACCTCGATGCGCACCGCCTGAAACGTCCGGCGCGCGGGATGCTGCGGTTCGTTGCGGAATTTCGCGGGTATCGCGGCTTTCACGATTCCGGCGAGTTCCAGCGTGGTTTCGACCGGCTTTTCCGCACGCGCGCATACGATGCGCCGCGCAATACGGCGGCTAAACCGTTCCTCGCCGTATTCCCATATCACCCGCGCGAGCTGTTCCTCAGTGTAGGTGTTGATCACGTCGTATGCCGACAGCGGCGCGCCCTGGTCCATGCGCATGTCCAGCGGCGCGTCATATTTATAGGAAAATCCCCTCCCGGGCGTATCGAGCTGATAGGACGAGACGCCAAGGTCGAGCAGGATGCCTGCAACCTTGTGTACGCCTTCGGCCGCAAGCAGTTCCTTCATGTTGAAAAAATTGCCGTGCAGCGCGGTGAAACGCCCGCCGAATACGCCGAGCCGTTCCTTCGCCGCGCAGAGCGCTTCCTCGTCCCGGTCGATGCCGATCAGCCGGCCGGATTCCGGCAGCCGCCGCAGAACGGCCTCCGCGTGACCGCCGCCGCCGAGCGTCCCGTCTACAAACACGCCCCCGCGCTCGGGATAGAGCAGCGTGAGCGCTTCGTCCAGCAAAACGGGGATATGTCGGAACGCCGTACTCATATGCCGAGTTCCGCCAGATGCGCCATTTCCGCACCGTAATTTTCTTCGCTTTTTTCGGTGTACTCCAAATAGGCCGCCGGGTTCCAGATTTCGATGCGTTCGTTTACGCCGATCAGCGTCGCGTCCTTGACAAGCCCCGCCTGTTCGCGCAGGCCGGCAGGGATCAGGATGCGGCCCTGTTTGTCCAAATCGCACGCCGCAGCCAATGAATACAGCCGGCGGCGGACCGCCTGCCCGCTGGCGTCGCTCACCGGCAGGGTGGAAAGCTTCTCTGAAAATCGTTCCCACTCCGGCATCGACATGCCGTAAAGGCACTTCGCCATCTTCGAATCCAGCAAGCCGAGCGTAAGCACGAGCGTCTCGCCGACGCTCTCCCTCCACTTCGCGGGTATAAACACGCGTCCTTTTGCGTCAAACATATGCTCGAACGACCCGATCAGCACGCGCGCACCCTCCTGACATTTAAATAGGAATACGGAACCCCATAGTTTAAAGAAAGTATACACCACTCTGCCCCATTTGTCACCACCAATAAACACTTTTGCACCATTTTTTTTAATTTTTTGCAAATTTCTGCATTTCTACCTTCGCGCGTCCCCTCTGCGCGGGCAAAACCGGTTTGAGAAGTCCACAATTTATGGTATACTGTCTTATAATTATCGCAAGATATGGCATAAACCGCCGCCCGGAACGCCGGACGAGCCCGCTCAATTTCCATCCGTCGGGGCTTCGGCCGGAATTTTTGCGTTTGAACGCATTTCTCGGACAGGCGGCATGATCACGCGCCCTCTGCGGCGCTTAATACACGGAGAACTATATGGCATCGGATTATACGGTAGATAAAATTAAAATCATGGAGGGTCTGGACGCGGTGCGCATGCGTCCGGGCATGTACATCGGCTCGACCGGCCAGCGCGGTCTGCACCACCTGCTCTGGGAGATCATCGACAACGCCATCGACGAGGCCGCCAACGGTTACGCCAGCGAGGTCAATGTTACGCTGCATAAAAACAATTCCGTCACCGTCGTCGACAACGGCCGCGGCATTCCGGTTCAGATCCACGAAAAAGCCGGCGTGTCCGGCGTGGAGGTCGTGTTTACGCAGTTGCACGCGGGCGGTAAGTTCGGCAACGATTCCTACGGGTATTCCGGCGGGCTGCACGGCGTCGGTGCTTCGGTGGTCAACGCGCTCTCCGAGTGGGTCAAGGTCGAGGTCTGCACGGACGGGCGGCGTTATGAAATGCAGTTCGTCAGCGAGGCGGACGAAACGGGAAAAATCATCTCCGGCAAACCCGTCACGCCGCTGACCGAAATTGGCCGGACGCGCAAACAGGGCACGACGATCTCGTTTCTGCCGGACGCCAGAGTGTTTGAGACCATAGAAATGAGCAGCGAGGTCATCTCAAAGCGGATGCGCGAGCTGGCGTACCTCAACCGCGGCACGAAGATGACACTGAGCGACGAGCGCTCCGGACGCAAGGCGGAATACCGCTACAACGGCGGGCTGAGCGATTTTGTGCGCTACATCAACGGCGACAAAACGCCGCTCTACCCGACCCCTATCCACTTCTCCGGTTCCTCCGGAGGTATCATGGTCGAGGTCGCCATCCAGCATAACGACGGCTATGCCGACAACATCTTTTCCTACGTCAACAATATTCCCACCACCGAAGGCGGCACGCATGAAACGGGACTCAAGGCCGCGCTGACGAAGGTGCTCAACGACTACTGCCGCAAGTCCGGCTGCCTCAAGGATAAGGACGCGCCGCTCTCCGGCGAAGATTTCCGCGAGGGCATCACCGCCGTGCTGTCGCTGAAAATGCGTACCATCCAGTTCGAGGGACAGACCAAGACCAAACTCGGCAATACCGAGGCGCGCCCCGCCGTGGAGGCCGTAGTCACCGAAAAGCTCGTGCCGTTTCTGGAGGATTTGAAGAACGGCGAGACCGCCGCGGCCATCGCCGAGAAAGCAGTCAACTCCGCCAAGGTGCGCGCTGCCGCGCGTAAGGCGAAAGCCACCGCGCGCGAAAAAAACAAGCTGGAGAACGCGCCGCTGGTCGGCAAGCTCTCGAGCTGCACAGGCCGCGATTACAGCCGGAACGAGCTCTTCATCGTGGAAGGCGACAGCGCGGGCGGCAGCGCCAAGCAGGGCCGCGACCGGCGCTTTCAGGCGATCCTCCCGCTGCGCGGCAAGCCACTCAACGTTGAAAAGAAGCGCCTCGACCAGGTGCTTCAAAACGAAGAATTCCGCTCGATCATCACCGCGGTCGGCACCGGTATCGGCGAAGATTTCGATATTTCGTCGCTCAAATACGACAAGATCATCATCCTTTCGGACGCAGACCAGGACGGCGCGCATATCCGCGCAATCCTGCTTACGTTCTTTTACCGCTACATGAAGGAGCTCATCACCGAAGGGCACGTATACATCGGCCTTTCCCCGCTCTACAAGGTGCAGAAGGGTCCGAAAAGCATATACTGCTACGACGACGACGAACTGCGCGCGGCGACCCGCGCCGTCGGTCGCGGCTACACCATCCAGCGCTACAAGGGCCTCGGGGAGATGAACCCCGAGCAGCTTTGGGAAACCACGATGAATCCGGACGGGCGCAAGCTCGTGCGCGTGACCATCGAGGATGCGGCGGACGTGGAGCGCATCGTCGTCGTGCTCATGGGCGACAAGGTGCAGTCCCGCAAGGAATACATCTTTGAAAACGCGGATTTCAACAAGCCCAAGAGCGAAACTTACGAAAAACTGAAGGACTAAACGGATTCCGGCGGACAACCCCGGTCGCCGGGCGATTAAGAGGAATTATTCTATGCCAAAGAAACCGCAACAGCTTAAGCTGGAAACCATCATCCAGCGAAACATGGACGAGGTCATGCACCAGTCCATCATGCCCTATGCCGAGCATGTCATATTAGAACGCGCCCTGCCGCGCGTGGAGGACGGCTTAAAGCCCGTCCAGCGGCGCATCCTGTACACCATGCTCGAGCTGAGCCTCACGCCCGACAAGCCGCACCGAAAGAGCGCGCGCATCGTCGGCGACTGCCTCGGCAAATACCATCCGCACGGCGACAGCTCGGTTTACGACGCGATGGTGCGCATGGCGCAGCCCTACAACATGTGCGTGCCGCTCGTGGACGGGCACGGCAACTTCGGCAGCATCGACGGCGACAGCGCCGCGGCGATGCGCTATACCGAGGCGCGCATGACCCCCGCGGCCATGCAGTTGCTGCGCGACATCGAAAAAGACACCGTGAGCTTTTCGTTCAACTTCGACGACACGCTCAAGGAACCGGACCTGCTGCCGGGGCGCTTCCCGAACCTGCTGGTCAACGGTGCGAGCGGCATCGCGGTGGGCTTAGCCACCAACATCCCGCCGCATAACCCCGCCGAGGCGATCGACGCGGTCGTCGCGGTCATGGAAAACCCGCGCATCACGCTCGGCGAACTCATGAAAATCATCCCCGCGCCGGACTTTCCGACCGGCGGATTCATCCTGGAAACCTCCGAACTCGAACAGGCCTACCGCACCGGCCGCGGCAAGGTCTATATGCGCGCAAAAACGCACTTTGAGGAGTTGAAAAACGGCAAGACGCTGATCGTGATTACCGAACTTCCCTATCAGGTCAACAAGGCGAACATGCTAGAAAAGATCCTCGCCGTCACGCAGGATAAAAAAGCGTTGTTCGCCGGCGTTGCGGACATCCGCGACGAAAGCGACCGCACCGGCATGCGCGCCGTCATCGAGATCAAAAAGGACGGCGACCCGGAGCGGATTTTGCAGTATCTGTTCAAATATTCCGATATGCAGACGACGTTCGGCGTAAACATGGTCGCCATCGCAGGCGGCAAGCCGCAGCAACTGAACCTCAAGCAGATTCTCGCGCATTACATCCGCCATCAGCGGGACGTGGTCACGCGACGCACGCAGTTCGAATTGGACGCGGCGCTCAAACGGGAGCATATCCTTGCCGGGCTCATGATCGCCGTGGACAACCTCGACGCAATCATCGCGCTGATACGCGCCTCCAAATCACCGAAGGAAGCGCGCACGGGGCTTATGCAGAAATTCAAGCTTACCGAAATTCAGGCGCAGGCCATCCTCGATTTGCGGCTGCAGCGGCTGACCAACATGGAACTGCTCACGATCAAAAAGGAATACGCCGCGGTGGTCAAACTTATCGCCGAACTGCGCGCCATCCTCGGCAGCGACAAAAAACTCATCTCGCTCATCAAGAAGGAACTGCTGGAAATCCGCGGCATGCTCGCCGCCCCGCGCAAAACGACCTTCGTCGCGCCCGAAAGTGCGCCGCCCGACGAAAGCGAAGACCTCGCCGTCGTGGAAGACGTGACCGTGTGCATCTGCGAGGGCCTCAAGGCGCGGCGGATGCTCACGCGGCAGTTTTCGCTCTCCGCCATTTCGGAGGACAACCCGCTGTTCGTGGTCGAAACCCAGTCCAACAAGCGCGTGCGCATCTTCACCGACCAGGGCGCGATGCTGGCCATCCCCGCCGGGGACATTCCGGAGACGCGCGCCACCACGCGCGCAGCCAACCTCGCCGCGCTGCTGCCATTTGAAAAGAACGAGCAGATCGTGGGTCTTTTCCCCGAGGAGACGGACGGCGATTATTTCTTCTATCTGCGAAACGGCAACGTTAAGCGCACGCCTGCCGCGGACTATTCCGTCCGTACAAAGCGCACCGCAGCGGTGTCGCTGAAGGATAAAGACCGCGTGATCGGCATGGAAAAGCGCGTGCACGACAGTATCCTGCTCGTCACCCGCCTCGGCATGAGCATCCGCTTCGAAACGGAGAGCGTACCCGCCATGGGGCGCGTTTCCGGCGGCGTGAAATGCATCAAGCTCGATCGGGGCGATTCCGTGCTATACGCAAAACAGGTGCCCGAGGACGGCGAAGTATTGACCGTCACCGACAAAGGTTTCGGCAAACGTTCCCCGCTGTTCGATTACGATGTGCAGGGACGCAACGGCAAAGGTCTCAAGGCGTTCGACCTCAAGAAGAACGGCGCGAACGGCACCTGCATCGCAGCTGCGCTGTTTGTCGGCGAGCCGCGCGAAATCACGCTTTTGCAGCGGCACGGCGACCGCACTTCGCTCTCGACAAACGAAGTGCATATCGAACCGCGCGCAGGCCGGGGCGAAATGCTCGTTGCCGTCGTGCTCGACGACGACGTGGTCTCGCTCGAATAGGGGCTGCTAAAAGGTACTTTGGCAGGGGATCACCCCTGCGCTCGGAGGCTCTGCCTCCGAACCGCCGCTTAGAACCAAGCCCTAAGAACCCACTTTTTGCATGTGTCCCGAATAAACCGGAGGATTCCCGGGGAACGTGTCCCTTGGGTGGGATAGCAGACGGAATCCATGCAAAAAAATCTTTTTACCGACCCTTGCGGAGCGCGAAAAGCGCTCCGTTTTTGCGTCCTGGCGGCCGGCGCGGATACGCCGTTTCATTGACATTTCATAGGATTTCATATATATTTTATGCGTTATTTGCACTTATACTACAATAATCTTGCAAAATGGGATGGAAGCTACAAATGGCAAACAGCACCAAACGACGCCGCGGCGACCGCCGCGACGCAACACTCGTACGCGATCTGGACTCCATGCACATGTTCTTTCCGCTGATGATGCCCAGCCGCGCCGACAACGAAGCTTTTATTGAGGAACTCGTCGATCTGACCGCCATAGAAGCATATCTCGGCAAAAAAAACGCAGCCGGTCCGCAGTATAAATACACGCTCTTTCATGTAATCCTTGCCGCGCTTGCGCGCACGGTGGAAATGCGCCCGCGCATGAACCGCTTCATCATCGGCGGCAGGTATTACGACCGACAGCATATTTCGTTTTCGCTGATCGCAAAAAAGGCGTTTTCCGACAACGGCGAAGAATCAATCGTAATTCTGAAATACGACCCGGAAAGCGAAAAACCCGCGATCGACGTGCTGCACGACAAGCTCTGCGATTTTGTGTATTCGCTGCGCACCACAAGCAAAACCGACAACACCACCGATATTCTCGATACGCTCGCTAAAGGCCCGCAGTGGTTCCGGCGACTGCTGATCAACGTTTTGCGCGCGCTCGACGCGCATGGCAGAATGCCGGACGATCTCGCCAGGGAGGATCCCTACAACAGCACCGTATTCATCTCAAACCTCGGCTCCATCAAGCTCAATGCGGGATACCATCACCTCTCGAACTGGAGCACGAATTCCGTGTTCGTGGTAGTCGGCGAGAAACACCCGCACCCCTTCTACAGCGCGGACGGCGATATATCCGTACGCCCGGCGCTTAATCTCGGCGTTACGCTGGACGAGCGCATCGGCGACGGATACTATTTTTCCAAAACCGTCCGTCTGCTCAAGAAACTGCTTTCCGAGCCGGAGCTGCTCGACGTACCGGCCAAGGAGGAACTGAAAATTGAGTGCTGAAAATATTCATACCGGAGATATGTCCAACGTCAGGGCGCCTTGGCTTGCGTTCTATGGCGAAGTGCCGCTGAATCTGACCTACCCGGACTGCTCGATGTACGCGCTTGTGGAGCGCAGCGCCGGCCTCTATCCCCGGAATACCGCTTTTACGTTCATGGGTAAGGCCACGCGCTACGATCGCATGATCGCGGAAGTAAAGCGCACGGCGCGCGCTTTTTCCGCGCTCGGCGTCCGCGAAGGCGACAAGGTCATGCTCTGCATGCCGAACTGCCCGCAGATCGTGCTTTGCTTCTACGCGCTCAATCTGATCGGCGCGATCGCCGTGATGATCCATCCGCTTTCGAGCGTCGGCGAGATCGCGTTTTACATCAAAGACTCCAGCTCGCGCGCGGTGGTCACGCTCGACCAGTTCTACGGCAAGTTTGAGGAAGTGCGCAAAACGACCCCGGTCGAAACGCTCGTGCTCACAAGCGTCGCCGACGCGCTCAAACCGCTTTTGAAACTCGGTTACCGTCTCACCCAGGGACACAAACTGAAAAAAATACCCAAAGACGCGCCCGTGCTCTGGTGGAAGGCTTTTTTAAGCGGCGCGAAACGCGTTTCGGAAGACTGCTTCAAGGCGCGCAAGGCCAACGATCCCGCCGTCATCCTCTTCTCCGGCGGCACAACGGGCGTAACCAAAGGCATCCTCCTAAGCAACCTTAATTTCAACGCGCTGGGCATGCAGACCGCCGCCATGAGCAACTGCTTCTCGCCCGGCAAGCGCATGCTCGCGGCCATGCCGATGTTTCACGGCTTCGGCCTCGGCGTTTGCATCCACACGATGATCGCCCACGGCGCGACGGCCATCCTCGTGCCGCGCGTATCGGTGGAAAGCTATGCAAAGCTGCTCAAAAAAGAGCGGCCCAACTACATCGCGGGCGTACCGACGCTCTACGAAGGCATCACGCGCAATCCCTATATGGACGGCGTGGACTTAAGCTGCCTGCTCGGCGTGTTCTCCGGCGGGGACAGCCTCTCCATCGAGCTGAAAAAGAAATTCGACCGCTTTTTGCGCGAACACGGCGCGACCGTTCAGGTGCGCGAAGGCTACGGCACGACGGAATGCGTCACCGCCAGTTGCCTGACCCCCTACGATATGTACCGCGAAGGCAGCATCGGCCTGCCGTTTCCTGACACGTTCTACAAGATTGTCAAAACCGGCACGACGGACGAGGTCCCCTACGGCGACGAGGGCGAAATCTGCCTTTGCGGGCCGTCGGTCATGATCGAATACGTCAACCAGCCGGAAGAGACCGCCAACACCCTTAAAAAGCACGCCGACGGCCACACCTGGCTGCACACGGGCGATCTGGGCATTATGGACGAGGACGGCTTCATCTATTTCCGCCAGCGCATCAAGCGCATGATCGTCACCAGCGGCTACAACGTATACCCCTCGCAGGTGGAAAACGTCATCGACGCGCACGACAAAGTGCTCATGAGCTGCGTCATCGGCGTGCCGGACTCCTATCGCATGCACAAAGTCAAGGCATTCGTCGTGCTGCGGCCGGATATACTGCCAACGCCCGCGCTCAAAGAGGAAATTCTCGCACACTGCCGCAAAAACATCGCCAAATACGCCATGCCGTACGATATCGAATTCCGCAGCGAGCTGCCCAAAACGCTCGTGGGTAAGGTGGCCTATACCGTGCTCGAAAAAGAAGAGATTGAAAAGCAGGTCGGATGACGCCCTGAACCAACGCGGCGCACAGACCGGGCGCTGACGCTCCCGGTCTTATTCTTGCAGACAGCGGAGGCTTGTTTCCCTTGCGCCGCCCGTCAAAGTGAAATATCTTCTCTCTATGGTTCCCAAAATTCGGAATTTGCTGTAAAATACTGCTGTCCGGCGTCCGCCGCAACCGATTCATCCGCATGGAGGTCCGTTTTCGCCTTGCATACGTTACTTCAGCAAAAAAAACTTCGCCCGCTGCTGGCCGTGCTGCTGTTCTGGCTCGTTATGGCCGCTTCGCGCGCACAGCTGTTGCATCTTTTTCCGTCCGGCGGAAACGCGGGCGATATCGCCGTTTCACTCGTTACAGTGCTGCTGGCCCTCTGTTCCGTCGCGTTTGCGCTGCTGATCGGCGGCTCGCTCCCCAGGAATTTTCTCCTGATTGCGCTGCTGATCGGCGTTTTCTACGTCGTGATCACCAAGTTCGCCTACTGCACGGACGAGGAATACCACTTTCAGCGCACGTTCAGCATCACCAGCGGCGCGTTGATGCCGGTCGCTTCGGACGGCGCTGTCGGCATGTTCGTTCCGAGAGGATACTCCGTTTTTGCCGACACCGAAGCCTGGACTCTGGCAAATTTCTTTGAAAACCCCGACCTGATCTCGCCCGTCGGCGAGCTGATCTTCTTTGCGCGCACACGCTCGGCTTCCTACCTGCCGCTGTGCTACCTGCCCGGCGCGGTTGGAATGCTGCTCGGCAGAATGCTCGGTCTGCCGCTTGCGCTGGACATCGTGCTCGGCCGGCTGACCAATTACCTTTTTTATGTCGCCGCCTGCTGGTACGCCATCCGCCGCACAACGCGTTTTCGCACCATAATCTTCCTTACGGCACTGATACCGACCTGCCTGGAACTGGCGGGCACGCTCACGAACGATTCCTCGCTCATTGCCGCGGGGCTATTGTTCCTTTCGGTTTGTCTGCATTACTGTTTTGACGAAACGGACGGAAAAATCGAAACGAAGGATATCGTACTGCTCGGCTTTTCCGCCGCGTTTATCCTCTCCGCCAAATATATGGGCTATTTTGCGCTCGTACTGCTCGTGCTGTTCCTGCCCAAAAAACGCGTCGCCAACAAACGCGCGGCATTGCTCTCCGCCGGCACGGCGCTCATTCTGATCGCGGCTGCGCAGCTCTGGTCGATCCTTGCCTACTCCGGCAGCCTCGACGACACGATTCATTCCGGCGCGAGCGTCAGCGGGCAGATACGCTTCATTCTCGCCCATCCGGCGACGTTCATAAAGGCGCTTGCGCTCGATCTGATGCCGCGTCTCGTCGAGCGGCGGCACTTCTTCATCGACAACGGGAACATGTCGCTCAACTTCCTCGCCGAGCCGCTGGCGCTTCTGCCGGTTGCCGGTGCAATCCTCGCAAAGGACAAGCCGGAACTGACGGCCCGGCAGAAATGGGGCTGGACGTCCTTATGGCTTTTCTTCGCCCTCGCAACTGTGTTGCTTTCCGCCGCCGCGCTGTACATCAGCTTCACGCCAGTCGGGTCGACGTCCATCCGGGGGATGCAGAACCGTTACGTCCTGCCGGTGATCGCACTGGCATATCTTCCGTTTTCCCTGCTGCCCGTCGAAAACCGCATCCAAAACTGGGAGCGCACACTCTCGCTGCTTGCTGGGCTTGCGGTGGTCAATATCCTTGCGGGTAAGCTCGTCGAGCTGCTGACGCTCTGAGCGCGGCTGCGCGGGGCGCTTTTCCACATGGAAAAATCCGTGTTCGGCCGCGATCAATTTCCGTTCAAAAAGCCGTGCTCTTTTTCAGGATTTTTCCCTTGACACTCCATCGGCGGTTGCCTATAATAGAACAGTGCGAAACGCCAATGTAGCTCAGTTGGTAGAGCAGCTGATTCGTAATCAGCAGGTCTGGGGTTCGAGTCCCCACATTGGCTCCATTTTTTCGGGGTGTAGCGCAGCTTGGTAGCGCGTTTGGTTCGGGACCAAAAGGTCGCTGGTTCAAATCCAGTCACCCCGACCACCAGAAAAGCCCGTAATTGCGGGCTTTTTTCTTTTCTTCCATTCGTGCGATCACGCTTGTCAACAGCTTTTGACAGCCATATGACAGCCTATGACCTAAAAAAGCGGCTCGTGTTGAGTCGTTTTCTTGCGTCAATCCGCAACAAAATCAATAAAAGACGCTTCTTTGTATTTGAGATTTCCGCTGCTTCCTTCCTTAAGCTTCATATACTTAAAATACGGCACTTTCAATGTCACACTCTCTCCATTCTCCTGAGAAAACGTGACAAAAAAACTCATCGCGGTACTTCTTCCAATTTCCCCTGTCGAGCGGTCAACACTCCGATATTTCGCTTTGATTCTTGCTTTTGTGTCGATTAATAGACGATTGCTGTCCTTGATTTTGTCCCTTTCTTTTTTCTCTCATATAATATTCCTGCAACACCTATAAAGATGAAAAAAACGATAATTATCACCAGGGTGTATGATATAATTTATAATTGCAGTATGTAAACAAACGTGATGTCTATAGATGCTTGCGCAAGAATTCGCGTGATTCCGGCAAATGAAGTAATGGGAGTATGACTGATGGGACGTGCATTAATTAGAAAGATTAAGAAGGTCCTTAATAATCCCAGGATAATAGCGGTATTCGTTCTGAATCGATTGAAATTGCGTTGGCTTTCAGATGAAGCTTTTTTGAAATTGCAGTATAAAATGCGGACAGGATTAACATTGAATCTCGACAATCCCAGAACGTTTAACGAAAAGCTGCAATATCTAAAGATAAATGATAGACGCCCAGAATATACGATGATGGTGGATAAGCATAGCGTAAAAGAATATGTCGCGGGGAGGTTTGGTGAAGAGTTTATCATTCCAACCTTAGGAGTTTGGGAACATTTCGATGAAATTGATTTTGCAAAACTGCCTGAGAAGTTTGTATTGAAATGCACGCATGATTCCGGCACTATCGTTATTTGCAGGGATAAGGCGCGGTTTGACAGGGAAGCGGCGAAAAAAATAATCGAAAAGCGATTAAGACGTGAGTTTTATAGTAATTACAGAGAATGGCCGTATAAGCACTGCAAGCCGCGGATTATTGCTGAAAGCTATATGGAAGACGAGTCCGGTTTTGAACTGAAGGATTATAAGATATTTTGTTTTGATGAGGAACCTGTTTTTATCCAGGTTGATTTTGACAGGTTCAGCCGGCACAAGCGTAATTTGTATACAACGCAATGGGAGTTTTTGGAATGGTCATATTGTTACCCAACTGATGGAGAAAAACATATTCAAAAGCCGGAAAAACTCGATCAAATGTTGAAAATGGCTTGTGAATTATCTCGTGGGATAAAATTTGTTAGAATTGATTTTTACAGCATAAAAGACAAAGTATATTTTGGCGAATGCACTTTTTTCCCTGAAGCTGGATTCGCGTTTTTTTCTCCTGATGAGATCAATTCAAAACTTGGCGATTTGATCATACTATAGAGACGAAGTCCGGGCCGAATGAAAAAATGAGAGTGCGTCCAAATGTGCAATCGATAATTTCAATCGCCAGTTCCGCTAGGGTGTGTTTCAAAAATCACAAAAGCGCATTTCCGCCGCCATGAATTGCATGTTTTCGTTGAAAAGCCTCGCCACAGTACCACTGCGCCTGTGTTTTTCGTCTCAATCTGCAAGCCGATCCAGCAAAACTGCATCTTTCAGACTTTTGAAACACACCCTAGAAACGCACCCTAATTAGCAGTACAGTCTGCATGCAGAAAAATGATGTTCAGCCGGCCTCAAGGCATGGGTTCAGGGCAAATGCAGCAGGCGTCGGGTATAGAAAACAGCGCTGTTGTGTAATATCTGATCGATCCGTATGTTTCGGGATAACATTCATGTCTCCCCAATAAAGGCGTTGTCCACATGGCGATGAATTTTATTCGACACAATCCTTTTCCTTCTCATTCGAGTGACAACTTCCCACACAGATGGTATCATGGACACAAACAATCCCCCGTTCAATCGGGCAGGGAGGCGTATTTTGAATCCATCGCGGACGCTTTGCGTTATGGGCACGTTTGACGCGCGCGCGGCAGGCGAGGTCGAAAAAATCAAGCGGAAATTGCTTGCAGGCGGCTTCCAGCCGGACGCTTACGAGCCGCACGTCACCTTCGGTATTTATTCCGGCGTGGACGACGCGAGCCTCCTCGGCTGGATCGAGCCCATCGCCGCGCGGCGGCATGCGTTCACGCTGAATTTCGACCATATCGGGTTCTTCCCGGGTGCGCCGTACTGTTTTCTCGCCCCGTCGGCAAGCCGCGCCTTGATCGCCCTTCACGCAAAAATACACGAGCGCTTCGACCACTGCTGTACGGACAAGGATTGTTTGTATTCGCTTAGCCGGAACAACTGGACGCCGCATATGACGCTCGCCTCGGCCGCACCGGCGCAGGCGGGCGTGCTGCTCTCTATCCTTTGGGAAAGCTTCGTGCCCTTTAAGGCGGACCTGACGCACCTGAAGGTCACTTCCACCGCTCCGGACAGGAACCTTGGCGTATTTGCGCTCAAAAAGTAACCCACAGCCCCCGTTCCGCGTCGTTAAGCGGGCCGCTTGCTTCCAGAAAACTTTGATATGCGGTGAAATACACACGATACATATGAAAAACGCCCCCTCTCCGGTTTCCATCTTACCGCGAAAGGAGCCGTATTCTTTCTTTAAGTTCACACTTTTTTCGGGCAGCCGCCGGATCAGAACGTTTCCGGCTCGCGCCTGTGCAGCAGTATCAGGACGAGCAGCAGCAGCGATGCGGGGATCCACACCGCGCGTTCTGCAAACGCGTTGGTCGCAAACATCCCCGTGACCGCGCCCAGAATGAACACAGCGATAATACCATAATACTTCAGGCTGCTTTTGAGAAGCGATTTATTCCTCTCCCTTAAGTACCGGAACAGCAGTTCCGTACCGCTCCTGAGGTTTCCGGTGCACATGGTGGTCGCAAAAGCCAGCCCGTGCAGCGTGCGGAAGCTCTCGACCTGCAGCGCGCACACAAACGACACGGCGACGTTCACATACGGATTACACGCGCCCACCGGCACGAAGCCGATGCCGGAGAGCAGCGCCAGTTCAAGCAGGATAACGATCTGCCGCCAGTGGACCGCCCTCGCGTATTTAAGCGCAGACTGTACGCGCTCGGCAAGTATCACACCCGCGGCAAACGCAATAATCGGCAGGAGATAATACAGCGCCTCACTCCAGCGCCCATCCGCCAGCCGCAGGCCGAGCAGGACCATGTTCCCCGTCTGCGCGTTGGCAAACACCCCGCCGCGAGACACGTAGGTATACGCGTCCAGAAATCCGCCGACAAGCGCAAGGATCGCCCCGACCGGGAACGATTCGGAGCGCTGGCGTTTATTTTGGATCGCAGGCGACGGCATGGCGGCGTTGTTCCTTTCGTTTTTTCACCCCAATATACCACAAGCCCCGCCAAAATGGAACGTACCGCTCTAAAACGCTAACTGCCGAGCGATTCTTTGAGCTTTGCGATCGCGGCGCGCATCACCGCATGTCCCCGGCGGTCCTCCGGCGGTGGAAGTTCGCCGTTTTGAAGCATCTCGTCATAATCCGGCATGTTGAATTCCGCATCGTCGCAGTAGCCATCGTCACTGCCGACAAAGTAGGTAAGCCATCCGCGGAAATCTCCGTATGCGCGGCTGTAAACAACGTAAGAACGGATGATGTATTTCATGTCGTCGTCGCGCGGCTCGCTCCCGCCGGAAACCTCGTATTCCTCACATGTGTAATCGATCATCGGGTGCAGATAGATATTCTCCAGAAATGCAAGAGCCTCTGCGCTGCCCGATTCGCCGAGCAGACGAACCGCCTCCAGCGCTTCTTCACCATTGTAATATTCCGGTTCCGGCGTAAACTCGTAGGGTTCCTGAATCGTTTTCCTGCTCCACCAATGCGGTTTGACGGTCCTGTAGCGAATTTCGGTCGGATAAGTCGTCTTTACACCGCCGTCAACGATATGCATGAGTTCCTGAACCGATTTCCCTTCCATTGCGCTTTCCCTCCATCCTTTTTCTCTGCCTGGCTGACGTGTCCTCGTCCGCTATGCGTCCTTGCATATGCGCCGGATCGACACGCCGTAATTGCTTCCATAATCGTTTGCCACAAATACGAGTTTCGTTCCGTCGGCGGCCGTTCCTTCAATATGCACATTGTTTCCGTCCATGCTGAAATCGTCCTGCCCAAGGAGTTTCTTTGCGTAGTATGCGGAAATCTGTTCCGTCTGTGTCTGCCCCATCTGCCTGTCGAGCGAAACATAGATTGAACCATCCTCGATATAATTAAACATGTGCAAAGGCTCCGGAATGCCATACTCGTCCAGCACGTCCTGCGTCAAACCGAATTCCTCATAGGAAGAAAAATATTCCTTGTCCAATTGGTATATTTTCGACGCGGTTTCAATGCTGACCAATTCAAACCCGATATATAGCGTTCCGTTTTCTTCCTCGCCGAAACTCAGGTAATCGCCATCGCCGCTGAATCCTTCGGATATATCTTCAATCTCCGACTGATACCCCTGGCGAAGTACACGGTTCATGTTTTCAATAACGTCGCTCGTAAACGTGCCGTCGTAATGCAAAAAGATAAAATACTCGTCCTCAGAAACGCTGATGCCGCCGTCGATGAACCGGTCGTCCATGCCGTCCATCACGTTCGCTTTGCCCAGCAAGTCGGTTATGGTCGCATAGGAAAGCTCGCTTTTCGGCTCCGGCGTAGTTGCAAGTACAGGCTCCGGCGTTTCGGCCGCAGCCGGTGCGGAAGCCTCCGGGGTAGCGTTCAGCTCTGCGACGGTTTCGCTGAGCTGCGCCACCTGGCATTCCAGCGTGTCCAGACGTTCAAGCACTTCCCGGTTGGCACACCCGCATAGCGGCAGCGCAAAAAGACAGCACATGCAAAACAACATAATCTTTTTCATTTTTCCCCCCCCTGTTTCTTCCCGGAAATCCCCGCTGAAGCGGGATGTTTGGGCAACGATTTGTTTTGATCTGTTCTGTTTCTATTTTGCCGTATGCATATTCCAAAGTCAACGGCTGTGCCGCCTGCCGCAATCGGTCTTTTTTGCCAAAAGTACGAAATTTTTCATTGACAAGCGCCCCGTTTTTTAGTATTCTAGCAAAAATAAGTAAAAATGAACGGAGAGAGCACGCCATGCGCACACGACGGAAACTGGATCGAAAAAAAACTTGCGTCCAGACGTTCCGTGTTCCATCTGTTTTCGTTTTCAACGACACCGGTTTTTAATAACCGGTGTTTTTTTTTGCCAATATACCGGCAGTGAAGCCGCAATGAAGAAGGAGAGATATCGAATGCTGAAAAACAGGAACCTGATCGCCCCGACCGACTTTTCGCCGGAGGAACTCGACGAAGTGCTTGCGCTCGCCGAGCGTATCGTGCAAAATCCCGGCGCATACACGCAGGTCTGCAAAGGAAAAATACTTGCCAGCCTGTTTTACGAACCCTCCACGCGCACCAAGTTTTCCTTCGATGCGGCGATGCTGCGTCTCGGCGGCAGCACGCTCGGCTTTTCGGACCCCAGCACCTCCAGCACCGCCAAGGGCGAAAGCGTTGCCGACAGCGCGCGCACCGTCGGCTCGTACGCGGACATGATCGTCGTGCGGCACCCTAAAGAGGGTACGGCACGGCTCATGAGCAAGTACGCGGGCCGCCCGGTGGTCAACGCAGGCGACGGCGGGCATCACCACCCGACCCAGACGCTGACCGACCTGCTCACCATCCGGCACTGCAAGGGAGGCTTCGGCGGGCTGACCGTCGGGGTATGCGGCGACCTGATGTTCGGGCGCACCATTCACTCTCTGGTGACCTGCCTTGCGCGCTATCGGGATATGAAGTTCCTATTCATCTCCCCGGAAGAACTGCGTATGCCAGCGTTCGTCAAAGAAGCGCTCGACGCAAAGGGAATCCGGTACCGCGAAACGACGGATCTCGTTGGAAACATCTCACGGCTGGACGTGCTCTATATGTCCCGCGTGCAGCGCGAACGCTTCATCAGCGAGGAAGAATACCTGCGGCTGAAAGACTACTTCATCCTCACCGAAAAAAAAATGGCGCTGGCGGGGCCGAACCTGATCGTTATGCATCCGCTGCCGCGCGTTAACGAGATCGCGCCGGAAGTCGATAACGACCCGCGCGCGGTCTACTTTGACCAGGTGAAATTCGGCATGTACGTGCGCATGGCACTGATTATGAAGCTGCTCGGCGCGGAATCGCCCGCGGCCTGCGCCGCGGAAACCAAAGAGGAGGCGTAACACAATGATTAACGTATCCAAACTTAAGGAAGGCATCGTGATCGACCATATATGCGCGGGTCACGGTTACAAAATCTTTCAGCAACTCGGGCTGGACAGGCTAAGCGACGTGGTCGTGCTCATGCGCAACGTGGACAGTGTCAAAATGGGCAAAAAAGACCTCATCAAAATTGAAACGCACCTGGACCTCAACCTCGACGTACTCGGTCTGATCGATCCGGGCGTCACCATCTCCTACGTGAAAGAGGGCGTACGCGTCGATAAGATCAAACTCTCGCCGCCAGAGACCGTTACAGGCATTCTAACCTGCAAAAACCCGCGCTGCATTACCAACCAGGAGCATATACAAGATGTAATGTTTTACCTTGTGGACGCGGAAACCAACCAGTACGCCTGCGAATACTGCGACGCGCGCACCAGCCTGTAAAAGAACCTGCAATAAAGGAGGAACGCGCATGATTACGCTCTACCGCAACGCCCGCATGATCGACGCGACGGGCGAACGCTATGGGGACTTATGCATCGAAAACGGCGTGATTGTCAGCTGCGGCCCGCTCTGCTGGCGGCGTGCAGACAAGATGATCGACGCGGCACGGCTGGTCGTTATGCCGGCGTTTATCGATCTGCACTGCCACCTGCGCGACCCTGGCTGCCCGGAAAAGGAAACCATGGAGACCGGCATGCGCGCGGCGCTGGCCGGTGGGTATGCACACCTCTGCGCGATGGCGAATACGCATCCCGTCATCGAAACGCCTGCGCTCGTGGAGGCCAACCTCAAAAAGGCCGAATCCCTGCGGCTCTGCCGCCTGACGCAGGCCGCCGCCGCCGGAAAAACGCTCGGCGACGAGTTCCCGACAGACCACGCGGCGCTCGGCAAGGTTACGCCCATGCTCAGCAACGACGGGAAGACGATCTTTTCGGACGCGTTTATGCGCCAGCTTTTGATCGACTCCCAAAAATATGGTTTCCTGATCAGCACGCACTGCCAGCCGGAACGCGAGATCGTACGCCGGGACATCGCGCTGCTGCGCGAAGTCGGCGGCCATCTGCATGTCGGCCATATCAGCCGCGCGGAGACGGTGACAATGATCCGCGCCGCAAAAGCGGAAGGCCTAAAGATCACCTGCGAAGTTACCCCGCATCACCTCTTCGGCTGGGACGACAAGTACGCCGTCAATCCGCCGCTGCGCTCACGCGCGGACGTGGACGCGCTGATAGCGGGCATCAAGGACGGCACGGTGGACTGCCTTTCGACCGACCATGCGCCGCATACCGAAGCCGACAAGCTAGGCGGTATGGCGGGCATCTCCAACATCGAATACGCCGCGCAGATCTACCTGCGGGTATTCGCCGAAAACGGCATCCCGCTCACGCGGCTGACCGAGATGACCTCCTGTACCCCCGCAAACCTGCTCGGCCGCAAAGCCGGACTGCTGTGCCCGGGCTATCCCGCGGACCTGGTCGTCATCGATACAGACGAAAACGCGGTAATTGAAAAAGACAACATGCGCTCGCGCTCGCACAACACGCCGTTCGACGGCAGGCAGGTGCGCGGCAGAGTGAAAATGACGATTGTGGAAGGAGAAACACGATATGAGTATGGAACGGCTGTTTGAGGCGGTACAAAAAAAAGGCCCCGTCTGCGTGGGGCTGGACACGCAGGTTCCGTTCCTGCCGGCATGCATTCAAAAAACGAACGCGACCGACGGGGAAAAGATTTTTGAGTTCAACCGCCGCATCATCGATGCAGTGCATCCCGACGCGGGCTGCTTTAAGCTGCAGATCGCCTGCTACGAGGCGCTCGGCCTCGACGGCCTGCGCGCCTACGCAAAAACGCTGAAATATATTCACGAAACAGGCTGCGTCGTAATCTCGGACGTCAAGCGCGGGGACATCTCCTCCACCGCTTCCCTGTACGCAAAAGCGCACTTTTCCGGCGACTTTGAAACGGACCTGATCACGGTCAACGCCTATATGGGCGAAGACGCGGTATCACCTTACTACCCATACTTTGAGCATGGCAAAGGCGTGTTCGTACTCGTAAAAACCTCCAATCCCAGCGGAAAGGATTTTCAGGATTTGTCCGTTGGAAAAGAAACGCTCTATGAACGCATGGCGGAAAAGGTCTCCCAATGGGGGGAAGCGTTCATCGGGAAAAGCGGATTTTCCGCAATCGGCGCGGTCACGGGACTGACCTATCCGGAGGAATTCGCCCGCATTCGCAACCGGATGCCGCATACGTTTCTGCTCATCCCCGGCTATGGCGCGCAGGGCGGCACGGGCAAAGACATCGCAAGCTTTTTCAGTGACGGCGTGCGCGGGGTCGTCAATTCGTCCCGTGGACTGATTACCGCGCACAAGGGAAAGACCGAGGGGGAAGATTTTACCGATTATGTGCATCAGGCCGTGCTCGGCATGAAGGAGGACATTCTTAAATGGCTGTGATCCTTGCCAACGAGCCGCTTGCGCCGGGCGTGTTCCGTCTGGACGTTACGGGTGCGCCGCCGGGCCGCGCGGGGCAGTTTTACATGCTGCGCCTGCCGGGCGTGCAGGACCCGTTTTTGAGCCGCCCGATCAGCATCTTTGAGGTCAATCCGGCCAGCGAGACGCTCTCGTTCGTCGTGCAGGCCGCCGGACGCGGCACGGCGATGCTGACCGCGCTTCTGCCCGGACAGCCGCTCGAAGTGCAGGGCCCTTACGGCAACGGATTCCCGCTCGAAAACGGACGCGCCGTGCTTGTCGGCGGCGGCGTCGGCGCCGCGCCGCTGTTCCAGCTTGCAAAGGAGCTGCGCGCGGCAAACCCGAACCGGCGGATCGACGCGTTCCTCGGCTTCCGCGAAACGGCCTATCTGGCGGACGCGTTCGAGCGCGTTGCCGACCGCGTGCAGGTAAACGTCGGCGGGATCGTGACCGAAGCGGTCGATTTTTCGCTGGACACGGCCTACTATGCCTGCGGACCGCTTCCCATGCTGCGCGCCGCGTGCGCCGCCGCAAAAGCGGCGGACGCAAAGCTCTATGTTTCGCTCGAAAAACGCATGGCCTGCGGGGTCGGCGCATGCCTCGGCTGCACCTGCAAAACCACGCACGGCAATAAGCGCATCTGCAAGGACGGGCCGGTGTTCGCCTACCAGGAGGTTGCCGATGCAATCTGACCCGCTGACGATCGACCTTCTCGGCGTACCGCTGAAAAACCCGGTCATCGCCGCTTCCGGAACGTTCGGATTCGGGCGCGAATACGCGGCGCTTTTCGACGTGTCCCGGCTCGGCGGCATTTCCGGCAAAGGGCTGACGCTGTTTGGAAGCCCGGGCAACGACGGAATCCGGATTTGGGAAACGCCCGCCGGCATGCTCAACAGCATCGGGCTGGAGAATCCCGGCGTGCGGACATTCGCCGAAGAGGAAGCGCCGTTTCTGCGTTCACTCGGCCCGGCGGTGCTCTGCAACCTCGGCGGACACAGCGAAGAGGAATATGTCGAGGGCACGCGCCTGCTCAACGCCGCCGACTTCGACTTTCTGGAACTGAATATCTCCTGCCCGAACGTGAAAAACGGCGGCATGGCGTTTGGCATGACCCCGGAATCCGCCGCAGACATCACAAAGAAAGTAAAAGATGTTACGGATCGTCCGCTGATCGTCAAGCTCTCGCCGAACGCACCGGACCTCGTCGCCGTGGCGCGCGCGTGCGAAAACGCAGGCGCGGATGCGCTGAGCCTGGTCAACACATTCCTCGGCATGGCGGTGGACGTTCGGGCAAAGCGCGCCGTGTTCGACAACGTATACGCCGGGCTCTCCGGCCCTGCGATTTTCCCCATCGCACTTCGGATGACACACCAGGTGTGCAAGGCGGTGCAAATTCCCGTAATCGGCATGGGCGGCGTCTCCAGCGCCGAAGACGCGCTGCGTTTCATCATGGTCGGCGCAAGCGCCGTGCAGGTCGGCTGCGCAACGTTTGCGCATCCCGCCGTCATGCTCGATATCATCGACGGTCTCTCCGATTACTGCGAAACGCAGAATCTCGGTTCCATCCACGACGTGCGCGGAATTATTTAGCATTCGGCAGTTGATTCTGACGGATGCGGCAACGATATTTTTCAGGAGGAACGATAGAAGCATGAAAGACAATCTCACCATCATGAAAGACTGCGGTGCTTTTCTGGAGGGGCATTTTCTGCTCTCTTCCGGGCGGCACAGCGGCGGATACTGCCAGTGCGCAAAGCTGCTGCGCTTCCCCGATCTGGCCGAAGCCGTGCTCAAAAGCGTCGTCGATCAGGTCGCCTCGCTTCCCGTTACGAAGGTCTGCGGCCCGGCCATGGGCGGCGTGATCGTTTCCTACGAGCTGGCGCGCCAGCTGAAAAAAGAAAGCATCTTCACCGAACGCAAGGACGGCAGCATGCAACTGCGGCGCGGCTTCTCCGTCGGCCCCGGGGACGTCGTGCTGATTGCCGAGGACGTCGTCACGACCGGCAAGTCCACGCTGGAAACCGTCGCCGCGCTCGAAGCGTTCGGCGCAAAGGTGATTGGGGTCGCGTGCATCGCCGACCGGCGCGCGCCGGACTGCGATTTTCAGCTGCCGGTTTACGCGGCGCTGAAGCTGGACATAAGTTCCTACGACCCAGTCGACTGCCCGCTCTGCCGCGCGGGGAAAATCGCACTTAAAAAGCCCGGCAGCCGGGAACTGCCCGCAGACAAATAGTCCCGGGGCCCCGCCCTTTTCCTGCTGCGTAACAAGATCACTTTCATTCATTGTGAAAAACCCGTATACTATAGGCAGTAGTTTGGAAAGGAGCGGTATGCAATATGAAAAAGACGCTGTTAGCCGTTATCACGGTCCTAATAATGAGCGCAGCGCTCGCATGCGCACCGGTTACATACACGGCGACCGCCGGGGACGCCGCCGCCTCTGTCGAATCCGCCGCAACCGCCGGGGACGCCGCCTCGGCGGAAGAAACCGCCGCCGGCGAAGACGTTTTGCAGCTTACGCTGGAAGAGTTAGGCCAGTATGACGGCCAAAACGAAAACCCCGCATATATCGCGGTGGACGGCATAATCTATGACGTATCGGACGTGTCCTTCTGGGCGGGCGGCCGGCATAACGGCTTTTCTGCCGGAGCCGATTTAACGGACGCGATTAAAAACGTTTCCCCGCACGGTGTCTCCAAGCTCAGAGGCCTGCCGGTCGTTGGCGAACTGATCGACTAGAAAGGAACACGAGGCATGATTCGTTTTCTTGGCTGGCTGAATATCTCTTTGCTTGTGATTATGGTGCTGCCGTTCCTTTTGCGGCAGTTCCATATGCGGGTACGCCGCTTCCGGGGCAATTGGTACCCAAAGCTTATGAAAGTCCTGCGAAAGGTCCACAAGCCGCTCGGGATTGCAATCGTTTTGCTTGCGCTGCTGCACGGGCTGCTCGTGTTCGGCGGATTCCGGCTGCACACGGGTACGCTGGAATGGTTTTCCATCGTGCTGGTGGCGGCGTTCGGCGCGACATTTTATTTCACAAAGAAGAAGGCCTTCCTCGTGTGGCATCGTTATCTGATTGTTCTGCTTCTTGTAATGGTGCTGCTGCACCAGATTTTCCCGAGCGCGCTGTATTACCTGTTCGGATAGCGCGGCGAAAAACACAAAGAAACCGCCCGAAACGGGCGATGGTGCCGCGCCGGATATAACATAAGACTCCGGTCTTGGACATCCCGGCGACTATTTTGGCAGGCTGACGCGCGTTCTGTGGTATGGCCGTTTTTTATTCGCGCAGTAACGCCGGAACACAGGGTTTCCCGCGAGGAATGCCTCATTTCTTGCCGGAACGGACGCTTTATGATAAAATTGTATATCACATCTTTGCCGCTTAAGCGGCTTTTGTTAAAGAATCGTTGAAAATTGAAAGGAGCAGGAACACATCAGCACGTCCGCCCAAAGGAGGCTAATATGGAACTCGCGATCATCGGCACATCCCGAAAAGAAAACGAAAAAAGGCACCCCATTCACCCCGCGCATTTACCCGGCGTCCCGGAAAACGTCCGCAATCGGCTTTATTTTGAGACCGGCTACGGTCTGCCGTTCGGCATGCAGGACAGCGAGCTGGAGGCGCTCACCGGCCATCCGCCGGCGGAACGCAAAAAACTTCTGCGCAATTCTCCGGCCGTGCTCATTACGAAGCCTGTAATCGAAGATTTCGAGCAAATGCGCGACGGCGCGTTCGTCTGGGGCTGGATGCACAGCGTGCAGCAACGCTATATCGCACAGCTCGGCATCGATAAAAAACTTACGCTCGTCGCCTGGGAAAACATGTATTACGAAAGCGGGCGCGAGCTCATCCATACCTTCTGCCGCAACAACGAAATGGCGGGTTACTGCGGCGTGCAGCACGCGCTGGAAGTCATGGGGATCGACGGCAACTTCGGTCCGGCGAGAAAGGCCGTCGTCATCAGCTTCGGCTCGGTGAGCCGCGGCGCAATCATTTCCCTGCGCGCGCACGGCATCCATAATATTGCAGTTTTCACGCAGCGGCCGACGTCGCTTGTCGCCAACCAGATCCCCGGGGTCGTCTACAAACGGTTTGTGGAGAACGATTCCGGCGGGTTCGAGATCGTCAACCTCGACGGCACGCGCACGCCGATACTCGACGTACTGACCGAAGCGGACGTGATCGTTAACGGCATCCTGCAAAACCCGGTCGATCCCATCACGCTGGTTTCCGACGACGACGTGCCGCGCTTTACAAAGCCGTGCCTCGTAATCGACGTGAGCTGTTCGCGCGGGATGGGCTTCAGCTTTGCCGACCCGACGACGTTCGAGCACCCCGTGGAACAAACCGGCAACATCACCTATTACGGCGTGGACCACACGCCGACGCTGCTTTGGAACAGCGCCACCTGGGAAATTTCCAAAGCGCTGCTGCCGTACCTCGAATCGGTCGTGTTTGAGCAGCCGAACAAGGTCATCGAAGGCGCGGTGGACATCCAAAACGGCAAGGTGATGAATCAGGACATCCTGATCTACCAGAACCGTTCGAAGGTGTATCCGTATAAACAACTTTAAGTAAGATTTTGTTTCACAGCAAAGGCCGCCGGTTTCCCGGCGGCCTCAGCCTGTCAAAAAAGTCCTTGGGATTGTTAAGGGCCACAGCCCTTAACCCGCTTTTCCGGCTGCGCCGGTTCATCCGGCGGAACGGATCGCCCGGAACGGGCGGTTTCTCTGTGCTCTTTGCCGCCCGGGAGTCCGAAGGACGAGAGGCAAAGAGCGGTTATCCCGTCAAAAAACAAGTTTTTTGACGGTCTCAGGCCGCCGGTTTCCCGGCGGCCTGTCTCTTTCACCCTTCTTACAGCACCAGACTCGGCGCGGCATAGACCCGCGCGCCAAGCTCCTGATCGAGCATGTAGAGTCCTTTGCTCTCCGAACCGAACAACTCCATCTTTTTGATGTTGTCCGAAGCGTTGGTCTCTTCCTCGGCCTGCTCCTTGACGAACCAGTCTAAAAACTGCATCGTACGGAAGTCCTTGGCCTCATATGCGGCCTCGTAGATCGCGTGGATCGACCGCGTGACGAACTGCTCGTGCGCCAGCGAGGCTTTCAGCGCGTCCATATGGGCGCTGAGCGGCGTGGCGGGCTTTTCGATAGCCTCCAGCACGACAGGTAAATCGTTGTTCTGCATGTACTGCATCATCAGCATCGCGTGGTCGCGCTCTTCCTGCGCCTGGATACGAAACCAGTTCGCAAATCCCTTGAGCCCCTGCTCTTCATAGTAATTCGAGAAATATAAGTACAGATACGCGGAGAAAAACTCCTTCTGAACCTGTTCGTTCAACAGCTGTTTTACCTTTTCACTGAACATCTCTTGTTTCCTCCATTTCTTGGCCAGGTCCCTGATGCCGTTCCTGTTATAGTTAGAGTATACCGTCTCAGCCGCATTCAAACCGTGTCTTAGTCACATTGGCAAAACGTCTCATCCTCTCCTTTCCGTAAAAAGTGTGACTAAGGCACTGTTTATGCCGGTTTTTCTGCTATAATTAAGTATACAAAGCGGAAGAAAGGTGGTGGTCGCGTGAGGTATCTCAAGGCAGCCGCAGAAGCGGAGTTGAAAAACGGCGGAAAAATGAAAGTGACCCTCGAAGGCAGAGTGCTGCTCCTTGCAAACGTGGACGGCATGTATTACGCGCTTGACAACCGCTGCCCGCACATGGGAGGTTCCCTCGCCGACGGGACGCTCGATGGCACGTCCGTCATCTGCCCCAAACACAAAACGGCATTCGATCTGAAGACAGGCAAGGTCACCACAAGCGGCAAACTGGCGTTCATCCCTCTTAAGGTCGATAACGTCAGAGCGTACCCTGTTAAGCTGGAAGGAAACAACGTGCTCGTCGGGCTGGACTGAGCGTTTTTTCGTACGGCGGACGAAATCTTCGGCAAGGAGGCGATTATCATGAAAAAGAACGTAGGCAGAACGGACCAATGGGTCCGGGTCATAGTAGGAGCTGCGCTGTTAAGTATGGTGTTTATCCTCTCCGGCGGCATACGCTGGATCGGGCTGATCGGGTTCATCCCGCTTATCACCGGCATTTTCGGATACTGCCCGCTCTACTCGCTGTTCGGCGTCAGCACCCGGAAAACCAAGTAGAACTGTAAGCTCATCATAACAAACCGCATGAGGAACGGCAAGTTCCGCGAACATTTGCTCGCGGAACTTGTTTTTTTACCCTGTTCCCGGCGCTATGTAAACTTTCGTGCAAAAGCCCGGTACAGCGCCAGCGTCCAGAGCGCCGACGCCGCCAGCGAAATTATCAGCGAAAACACACCGCCGCCCATAAACACCTTCGCAACCCAAAACGACGGCAACGGTGAAAAAAGATACTGCGCGCCACCGTCAATGAAAAACGGGACCGGCAGCCCCAGCAGAATCACGCCCGCAATTTTTGCCAGCGCCATCCCCTCCACACGGTTGTGCGAAAACGCAACCACCAGCAGGCAAACAGGCACGCTCAGCGCGCCGCCGAGCAGTCCGGCCAGCAGTAACCCGCCGACGCTCCAGCTCGTAAGCGCAAAAGGCTTCATTACCGGTACGGTAACAACCGCGGCCAGCAGCGCGGGCAGCACGAGCCGGGAAACGATATATCCGCGTCGGCCAAGCGGCGTGACGGCAAGATAGGCCGCCGTGTTGTCGTCATATTCCGAAAGCATGACCATGCTCGACACAAAGCAAAACAGATACGGCGTCATCACCACGAGAAATAAATCGAAGAGCAGGTAATAATCCGCCAGCACGCTCGCTTGTCCAAACGTTTTGCAAAGGAGCGTTTCGAGCGCGGGCACACCGAAGCGAAACGCACACCCGGCCAGCAGCGGCGCGGCCAGCACCATGCAGAGCATACCGTCGTTCGCAATCTGACGCAAAAACAGACCGAAGGATTTTTGCACCGCTTTCATAGCTTCACCCCTCCCAGCGAGCGCAGCATCCGCTTTGCAGAACGCACCGCCATAAGCACGAACGCCGCCGTCCAGACTAGCAGAATGAAAAACGCAGCGGCGCCGCCCTCCCGCGTTAATAACGCAAGTCCCGCCACGCCGGGATGCAGCAGTGCAATCTGTCCCGCATCCCAAAATAACCAGATTACCGCGGGAACCACCACGACGATTTCGGCCGGGACGGTTGCGAGGATAAATCGATTGAGCGAGGACACTTTGCAGGCGATGACGAGCCCCAGCGACGAAAACATGCATGAGCAAAGAAACACGCCGCATAAAAACCGCACCGGGTGCAAAATCACGCCTGCCGGAACAGCGATCGCAAGCGCAACAAGCATCGAAATCAGGCCGATGGAAACAAGCTTGCCGGTTACATATTCGCACGGCTGCGCCGGGGACACCGCAATGCTGTCGAGCACGTGCTCGTTTTTTTCAAACAGCACGATCGCGCCCATGAAAAACAGCCCCATCGCCGCCGGATCGGTGTAGATCATCAGAAGCGCCGCATCCTTTCTCCAGGCCGCGGGCAACGCGAAAAGAACGCCGATATAGAGGATGGAAAACAGCAGATACAGGAAGTAAAATCCGTATCGGTACTGAAAACGGATATCCGCTTTCACCAGCGAAAACATCCTCATTGCAGCTGCCTCCCCGTGATCTCCACGAAGATGTCGTTGAGCGTCGGTTCGCCGGAATGGATGCTCAAAATGCGGTTTTCGCGCAGCAGTGTTTGCAGCGTTTCGTCCGCGCCGGTCCGGTCGATCGGCGTTTCGCCCGTCGCTTCCGTGCCGTCGTCAAGATACGTATACACAATCTTTCCCGCGCCCTGCCGCATGATCAGCGCGTGCGGGCTGTCCAGCGCGAGGATCGCTCCATCCACAATGAACGCCACGCGGTCGCAAAGCTCGGTCGCATCGTACATGTTATGCGTGGTGAGGATGACCGTTTTACCTTTCCGCTTTTCTTCGAGGATGAGGTCCTTTACCACACGCGCGTTGGAAGGGTCCAGCCCGGAGGTCGGTTCGTCGAGAAAGAGCACGTCCGGATCGTGCAGCAGCGCCTTGACGAAATTAAGCCTCGATTTCATACCCTTGGAATAGTCTCCCGCTTTCTTTTCCGCGTCGTGCAGCAGCCCGACGCTCTGCAAAAGCACATCGATTTCGCGGTGCGCCGGATAGAGCGAAGCGAAGAATTTGAGGTTTTCGCGCCCGGTGAGTTTTTCATAGAGGCTGGGAAACTCAAAATCAACGCCGATTTTGCCGTAAAACCCCTTTGTGTGCCTGCGCACTTCCTCGCCGCAGACCGTCACGCTGCCGCCGTAGCGCTGTAGAAGCCCTGTTAATATCTTCTGCAGCGTGCTCTTGCCCGCGCCGGACGGCCCGAGAAAACCGAAGATTTCCCCGTCGTTTACATCGAACGAAACGCCTTCTATAAACGCGCGGCGGGTGTAACTAAATGACAAGTCCTTTACGGTAATCATGCTTTTTCTCCCTGTTTGCTTTCTTCCGTCATCTGGAGCGCCACACCACGAATGAGCATATGCAGTGTCTCGTCGAACAGCGCCTCACCGATTTCATCCTTGTACATCAATGTCAGAAACACGCTGCGCAGCGCGGCGCTGTAGAGTTCCGCACGCTCTTCCCGTATGCCCGGCAGCATGCAGATCAGCGCGCGCACCTTGTCCGCGTCGTGCTCGGCATGCAGTTTTGAAAGTTCCGGCGGGAGCGTCCGCATGAAGAATTCCATCTCGCCTTCCAGCATCAGCCGCGGCAGGAACGTGTTTTCCAGCGATTTATAGAGCCCGAAGATCATCTCTGTGAGCGCGTCCGCGTCCGGTGCATCCGGCAAAGCGGACACCGCTTCAAGCAGTTCCTGCTGAATGCGGTCGTTGAGGCGCAATATCACATCGAAGATCAACCGCTCCTTGGACTCATAAAAGAGGTAAAACGTCCCTTTCGGGATGCCGGCGCGCCGTACCAGTTCGTCCACGGTGGTTTTGCGGATGCCGTACTGTGCAAGGCACTTTTCCGCCTCGCTGATCAGGCGCTCCCGGATGTATGCGCGTTCGCTTTTGCTGAAGGATTTGGGCATAGGAATTTCTACTTTCTTTACGTTTGACTGTTTCTGCTTTTTTGGTCATTGTATGCAAAAAACGCAGACTCGTCAATTGCGTCCTTCTATTCCTCCAGCATTTTGTTTTTTACTCAACAAATACATTAAGTAATATATGTCACCTCCACCACAAAATCCTTGTAATTCGCTTGCCTCGCCACGCGAAGTATGTTACGATGCTAACAGCTTTCAAACGATTGGGGGAAAGACTGCTTGAATCACATCATCGAGGTAAACGGCCTGCAGAAGTCCTATGGCTCTGTACACGCGGTCAAGGGCATCGACTTTTATGTCGAGCAAGGCAAAATCTTCGCGTTTCTCGGGCCTAACGGCGCGGGCAAGTCCACGACCATCGACGTCATCTGCACGTTTCTCAAGGCGGACGCAGGCGTCGTCGAGGTGGACGGCCACACGCTCGGAAAGGACGACAACGCCATCCGCAACAGCATCGGCGCGGTGTTCCAGGACGGCCTTTTAGACCCGCTGCTCACCATTCAGGAAAATCTGAGCATCCGTGCGGGGTTTTACGGCCTGCACGGCAAAAAACGCAGCGCCGTGGTCGCGGAGGTCGCCAAAACGACCGGCGTCACGGACCTGCTCAAGCGACCGTACGGGAAACTCTCCGGCGGTCAGCGCCGCAGGTGCGATATCGCCCGCGCACTGGTCAACACGCCGAAAATCCTCTTTCTCGACGAACCGACCACCGGTCTCGACCCGCAAACGCGCAAGAGCGTTTGGGAAACCGTCGCCTCGCTTCAGCGTGAAAGCGGCATGACGATCTTCCTCACGACGCACTACATGGAAGAAGCCGCGGAGGCGGACTTTGTGATCGTCATTGACGATGGAGAAATCGCGGCCAAGGGCACGCCCTCCGGCCTGATGGAGCGCTACACGACCGATAAACTTACGCTCGTAACGTCCGAACCCGGAAAAATCTGCGCCGCGCTGCGGGAACGCAGCCTTGCCTGCGAAGAAAGCGCCGACCGCGTGATCGTCCCGATTCCGAACACCATGGCCGCGCTGCCGATCGTGGAATCGCTCAAAGACGGCGTGAGCGGCTTTACCGTCACCACGGGCACCATGGACGACGCGTTCATCGCCATCACGGGAAAGGAGATCCGGGAATGATTAACTTTATGAAACGCAACCTCCTGGTCTTCTTCAAGGACAAATCGTCCGTTTTCTTCTCGCTGCTTTCGGTGTTTATCATCATCGGGCTGTACGCGCTCTTCCTCGGCGACGTATGGACGAGCAGTTTTTCCGACCTCACGGGCGTGCGGTATCTCATGGACAGCTGGATCGTCGCAGGGCTGCTGGCAGTCACGTCAGTCACGACGACGATGGGCGCGTTCGGCATCATGGTCGAAGACAAGTCCAAGAAGATCATCAAGGACATCCGCTCTTCTCCGATCCCGCGCGCAAGCATCGCAGGCGGCTATATCCTCAGCGCGTTCATCATCGGCATGATCATGTGCCTCGTGACGCTCGTGCTCGCGGAGCTGTATATCCTCAGTAACGGCGGTGCGCTGATCGGTGCGGCGGCGCTGCTGAAGGTTCTGGGGCTGTTGCTGCTTTCGACGTTTTCCAACACGGCGCTGGTGCTCTTCATCGTTTCGTTTTTCAAGAGCAACAATGCGTTCGCAACGGCAAGCACGATCATCGGCACAGTCATCGGGTTTCTGACCGGCATCTATCTGCCCATCGGGCAGCTGCCGGACGCGGTGCAGTGGGTTATCCGCGTGTTCCCGCCGTCGCACTCGGCGGTACTGCTGCGGCAGGTGATCATGACCGAACCGCTGGCACAGACGTTTGCGGGCGTTCCGGCGGAATACCTCGAAGGCTTCAAGGAGACGATGGGAATCGTATTCAAGTTCGGCGATACGACCGTCACGCCGCTGATGAGCATGGGCATCCTCGCGCTCAGCGGGCTATTATTCCTTGGCCTGTCGATTCTGAGCCTCTCGCGGAAGAAGAAGTAGGGTAACCAATTCAATAGGTTGTTTTTTGCCCCCGCTGACGGAAGTTGGCGGGGGAATTTTTTTAGAGCGGTCAAACACCCGCTCGTAAAGCGGAATACAAGATGGTATAGTAATTGCAAGCGGGATCATTTTGGAGGTAGCGTATGTCAAAAATTCTCGATTGGATTAAATCGCATAAAGCATTGACCGTTCTGATTGCCGCCGCGGTGTTTCTGCTTCCGCTTGTCTGCGTCCATATTGCCTATAAAATCAACGCCGTCTCTCCATTTTTCGTATCCACTTGGGATTCAGGTAATTTGATTACATATATCGCGGGATTTGAGGCATTTCTTGGTTCGCTCTTTTTAGGTTGCGTTGCCGTTTATCAAAACAAGAAGGCAAATGAATTAAATGCGCGAATACTTGAAAATGAAGAAAAGCGAGATGCCTTTGAAAGACAGCCGAGTGTCTTGCTGCTTGGGAAAGAATGTGAAATTGCCATAATGAAAGAGTTTGCAGCAACAGGGAATGGCGTTTTTCAGTGCGCTTCTATACCTTTCCAAGGCGAACCGGATAAAGAATGCATTCTGTCTTTAATCCTTCGGAACACCTCTAGGTCCTATACAGTAGTAAATCCTCTCTCGCTAAAATGTCTGGATCCTAATGGAAAACCAATGGCATTTCATTGCAATATGAGATATGTTTTTGGGCAGGAAATCGATCTCATTTCGATTGAGCCAGGAGAAGTATTCAAAATCTATTTAGGTACTTCCCTTGAGAAATTTGAGGAAATCACTGTTGCGCCTCATGAATTGAAACTAGAACTTACAAATAGTCTTGGTGAAACAAGAAAAGTCCTGATATCATTTACTTTAATAAAATTAATCAATACAGTTTTTTCAATGAGCCATATACAATATTCCTACGATGAATGATTTCAGTCCGGCATTCGTCACCCGTTTCCACCCCGTCGGGTTGACATTCCCCTCCCCACCCCCTATAATACCCACTTAGGAGGCTTGATTTGCCATGACCGTGCAAGACCACCTGCGCGCCCTGCTGGAAGCAAACAAGGACGTTTTCCTCTCCGGCGCGCAGATCGCAAAAACCCTAGGCGTTTCCCGCAACGCCGTCTGGAAGGCCGCAAAGGCGCTCCAGGCCGGCGGCTACCCCATCGACGCCGTGCCCAACCGCGGCTACCGCCTGCTGCCGACGAGCGACGTGCTTTCGGAAAGCGGCGTGCGCCGGTACCTGCGCGGCGAGGCGGAATCCCTTTCGCTGCACGTGTTCGATACCGTCTCTTCGACCAATCTCGTTCTGCGCGAACTTGCGGAACAAGGCGCGCCGGAAGGGACCGCGGTCGTTGCGTCCACGCAGACCGGCGGGCGCGGGCGCAAAGGACGCAGCTTCTTTTCCCCCGCGGGAACGGGCGTGTACGTGAGCCTCCTGCTCCGGCCCGACCTCGCCGCGGGCGACGCGCTCCAAATCACGACCACCGCCGCCGTCGCGGTCTGCCGCGCCGTGGAAGCGGTTTCCGGCAGACAGGCGCAGATCAAATGGGTCAACGACGTGCTGCTCGGCGGGAAGAAAATCTGCGGCATCCTCACGGAAGCTTCGTTCGGCATGGAGAGCGGCCGCGTCGACTACGCCGTGCTCGGCACCGGTATCAACGTCTACACGCCGGAAGGCGGTTTTCCGGAGGAAATCCGCCGGGTCGCAGGCAGCGTGTTCGATCAGCCGCAGCCGGACGCGAAAAATAGGCTCATCGCCGAATACCTCAACGCGTTCCTGCCGCTTTACCGCAGCCTCGGCGGCGAACAGGCCAGCGAGGAATACCGCCGCCGCAGTTTCGTGGTCGGGCGCGACGTAACCGTCCTTTCGAGCGGACGCGAAACCCCGGCGCATGTGCTGGGCGTGGACGAGCGCTGCCGTCTGCTGGTGGAATATGAAAACGGCGAGCGCGCCGCGCTGTCCTCCGGCGAAATCAGCATCCGCCTGTAAAACACACTTTTATCCCGACGAACAGGAGAACGAAACAAAGGTATGAACCCCATCGCCAAGTCCCGCACCTACCGCATGGTGCTCTGCGCGCTGTTTGCCGCGCTCATCGCCGTCGGCGCGTTTATCCGCATCCCCGTGCCGCTTGTGCCGTTTACGCTGCAGACGTTTTTCGTGTCGCTAGCGGGCATGCTGCTCGGCAGGAAGCTCGGCGCGCTCAGCGCGCTTCTCTATCTCTTCATCGGCCTGATCGGCCTGCCCGTGTTCACGCAGGGCGGCGGAATCGGTTACGTGCTCAAGCCGAGTTTCGGCTATCTGATCGGCTTTGTGCTCGGCGCGTTCGTTACCGGCGCAATCGCGCGCAAAACAGGTAAACCTTCCTTCGGCCGACTGCTTTGCGCGGCGCTGGCGGGACTGGCCGTGATCTATACGCTCGGCAGCGTCTATTTTTACCTTTTGAGCAACTATTACCTCGGCAGTCCCGTGGGGGTCTGGACGGCGCTTTTATACTGCTTTGTCGTGTTCGTCCCCGGCGACGGGGCGATGAGCGTCATTGCGGCGCTGGTCGCCCGGCGCATGATTCCCGCGCTGGAACCGTACAGCCGTTGAACAAAGCAAAATCCCGGCCTTTCGGCCGGGTCCGTTTCTAAACATATTATTAAAGATTATTGAAAAGATGTAATCCGCCGCCGGTTTACTTTTTTGCATGCTTCGGCCGGCAAAGAACAAATATCCGCTAAAAAAACGCCGGCGAGGCTCACGACTTCTCCGCGAGCGCAAGCGCTCCTTATGATTGCCGGTCTAAGCCGCAAGCCGCTTGGCACGCTTGGCTTCGTACATTTTCTGATCCGCACGCCGGTAGAGCGCGTCGATGTCCTTATCGTTTTCCGGGTCCCAGACCGAATACCCCAGGCTCAGACTCATCGGTATCCTTTCAAGATGGGCGGCGTTCCAGTTAGCGATGTTCAACTGGATTTTCCCAATCAGCCTCTCCACCGCTTCAATGCTCTCCGCAGGATAGACGATGCAGAACTCATCGCCGCCGATGCGCGCGAGAAACGCCGGCGTGTTCTTGCAGGCGCTCTTCAGGATATCCGCAACGGCAATCAGCATCCGGTCCCCGTAATAATGCCCGTAAGTATCGTTGACCTCCTTGAAGCGGTCGACGTCCATGATCAGCATGGCAAGCAACTCGGGCCGCTCGGGATCCCTCGATTCGCGGCGCAGGTATTTGTTCATCTCCGCCCTGTTGTTCAGTCCCGTCAGCGGTTCCGTCGAAATCTGGCGGTTCAGCATATCGATATAGTACAGAATCACGGAAATCACCGTGCTGATCCAAATGCTGTTGATACCGTAATAAAGCGTCTGAATAATCCCGCCGATCACCGGCGGAATGATAAACGCCGCCATCATGTAATACTGTTTGCCGTCGCTGTCCCCTTTATGCCGTGCGGCTTCACGCAGCGCGCGCACCGTAGCATAGGCCAGATAAGCAAACGAGAGGCACGCGGTCAGAAGAAACCATGACCCGCGATGATAGAAATTCTGCTCGTCAATGTAAAATATCATGCCGTGCTTCAGGTTGACAATCAGCAATGCAACGAACAGCACCAGCGGTATGGCAAGAATCCGGATACGCGCGCGAATCGCTTCGTCGTCTTTTTTCAGTACGGTATCCACATAGACCGCCCACAGATACGGTATGCAAATATTAAAAATGAAATACAGCGTTTCAATCAGATGCTTAAACTGCCGCGCGTACGGAAAGACGGCTCCGTCGCTCAGCCAGCAAACCGCGTCGATCACCAGAATGGTGATGATTGCAAACACCATCCTGTCAAATTGTTGCTGCAGGGAAGATAATCCGACATTGCCATGCTGATTCAGCAGAATAATGACAAGTATCGCGATGCCAACCAGGCTGATTTCGACATAAATTGCGTTTTGCATTTGTATCCCCCGAAAAGACCATCGCCGTAAGAGAAACAAACCGGATACCCAGGCACCGATATAATATAGTATAGCATACGTGCCTATTGCTGGGAATTTTCTTTCACAAATCGGCTTTTTTCGGCGCGACCGCTTCCCATGGGTTCAGGCTGCAGACCTGAACGAGCCCCCCATGCCCCCTAGGGTGAGTTTCTAAAGTCTAGAAGATGCAGTTTTGCTGGATCGGCTTGCAGATTGAGGCGATAAACGCAGGCGCAGTGGTGCTGCGGCGAGGCTTTTTAACAAAAATATGCATGTCAAGGCGGTGGAAATTCGCTTTTGTGATTTTAAAAACACATCCTAACGACAGACGGAGTCGTCCTCGCTCGAAGACGGCTCCGTCCATCAAAACAAGATTGTCTATAACAGCCGCGGCGTGGCCCGCTCTGCGCCCGAGCGGTTTTTATGGCCGTCCCGAATGTTACAGAGCACGCATCAGCCGCACGTAAAACTGCACGGTTTTTACGATCTTTTCGGTCGGAATCCGTTCGTCGTGCCCGTGGATGCAGCCGCGTTCTTCCTTTGTCAGCGCCATCGCGGAGAAGCGGAACACGTTTTCCGAAATCGCGCAGTAATGCCTGGAATCGGAACAGGCAACCATCAGATACGGCGATATCAGCGCGCCGGGCCATGTTTCGGAAATCGCCTTCTTCAGCTTTTCCCATCCATAGCCTTCCGTTCTCGAGCACTTACTCGGATCCATGCCATGCAGCTTGGAAACGTGAACGTCCTTGTCGCTTACGCGCTTTTGCAGAGCCGTGATCGTTTCGTTGCAGGCCGTCCCCGTAATCAGGCGGAGATTCGCTGTCACCGCCGCGCGCGGCGGAAGCACGTTTGAGGTTTTGCTGCCCTCGGCCATCGTAAAGGCGCAGGTCGTACGCATCATGGCGTTGAGTTCTCCGCCGGTTTTTTTACAGAGCGAATCGAGCAGCGGCAGAAAACACCAGAGGTTTGCGAAGATCACACGGTAAAGAAACGTAGAGTGTCTGCCCAGCGTATCAAACATCTCCGCAACGGGCTTGGTCAACACGCGTGTGAAAGGTTTGTCTTCTACCTCGCAAACAGCGCGCGCCAGCCGGCCGAGCCCGGTGTGCGGCGGCGGCGCGGAAGCATGTCCGCCCGCGCCTTCGATAACAAACTGCGCGTCAAGCAGTCCCTTTTCCGCGATGCCGATCAACGCGCAGGGCTGTTTCACTCCAGGGAAAACGCCGTCGACGACCGCGCCACCCTCATCTACGACGATTGCCGGGACGACGCCGCGCTGCCGCAGCGTTTCGACGATCAGCGGCTGCGTTTCACCCGCGACCTCCTCATCCCCGGCAAACGCGAAATACATGTCGTTCGCGGGTATGAATCCGTCCTCAAGCAGTTTTTCGGCAGCTTCCATCACGCCGAGCAACGTGCACTTCGTGTCCAGCGTGCCCCGTCCCCAGAGAACGCCGTCCTCGATGACCGCCTCAAACGCGGGTTTCGACCAGCCCTCTTCGTTGACGGGAACCACGTCGTAGTGCGCCATAAATACAGAGGGCTTCTCCGCGCTCTTTCCCTGGAGCGTAAAGAGGACGCCGGATTTTCCGATTTCCTCATAGCCGCACTTTTCAAACACGGCGGGATACAGCCGCTTGAGCAGTTCGCGGAATTTCTTGAACTCCGCCCAGTCGATTTTACTCTCGTCATAGGATGAAACCGTTTTGCAGCGGATCATCTCGGCAAGATCGCCGATCGCCTTCTGTCCGTCCACTTCGGCTTCGGTCGGCTGGACGGATTCGGCTTCTCTCGGTTTGAAGCGCAGCGCGCGGATCAGAACGACCGCGAGAAACGCAACCGCCAGCGCAAGCAGCGCCAGCCAAAAATACATCATATAATCCTCCTGTCCCGTTCCCCGCCAACGGCGGGGAGCTCTCCTTTGTTACAGTATACTACCAAACGCTTGCGCCGCGGGAGGAAATTGCTCCCGCCGCTGATGCTACAGCAATCCTTTTTTGTAAAGCAGCCGCGCAACGCCAATCGCAATCAGCGCGCCCACCGGCACCAGAACGCCGACTGAGCTGGCAAGCGACGGCACCAGAACGAACAGCACGATCATGAAGAGCAGCGGCGCCATGGCGATTTTCCAGTTTTTGGAGACATAAACGACCGCAAGTCCGCCGAACAGCGCGGGCAGAATGTTGTCGAAAGCGGGCTGCATGACCTCGCTTTCCAGGAACGGTTCGATCTGTGCGAGCAGCAGCACGCCCAGCGCAATGATGACGGTGGTGACGATGGCGCTGGTCGCGATGGCGATGGTGGAAACCACTTCCCCCTCATCCGTTCCGGCATGCAGGTCCGCGCGTTCGAGCGCGTTCAGCGCACAGGGGACTTTCAGGTTGGAAAGATTCCCCGTAATAAACCCGAGGTACGATCCGCCGGTGCCGAGCATGGGAACATAAGTGAATACCTCGATCACGCCGACCGTCCAGAAGATCGGCGCGACGCTGAGAAAGCCCTTCAGCACGCCGCCGATGGCCGGCCACGCATCATAGTACACGCAAATGCTGGCCGGGACCGAGAGCAGCATGATCAGCGCGCAGAACATCCAAATGCGTCCTGAAAAATGGACGCTGTCGCGATAACTTCTTTCTTTTTTCATATCTGCACCCCCTTATCCTGCGATGGCCTGCACGAGCGACGTGATCGGGATCGCCAGCGCCATACCGCCAAGCAGACTGATCGGCAGCGCGTAATCGTCGATCCACTTGGCGCTAAACGCCTTGCGCGCCAGGGCGCAAAGCAGCATGATGACAGCGCTTGAAAGCATGACGAACACGGGGATCCATCCCGTCAGCCCCTCGCCGACGTGCGCGAACACGACGCCGAGAAATGCGGAAATCATGCCGAGGAACAGTCCCGAAACGAAGATTTCGCCCCAGCGTTGATCCTTGGTCTTGATTTTCACGATCCCGTTTTCGATTTTCTTACCGAACACCGGCACCAGGACCAGACCGGGCACAATACCAAGCGTCATCACCCAGGTGATCGCCGTGAACACCTTCGCGTCCAGGATCGGTTGGGACAGCGTCGTCCCCATCGCGCTCGCCGCGCTCGCCGCGGCGGTCGTTTCGTACGTCAGCGCGCCGATGATCGAAAGCCGCAGCCACGGCAGCGGAAAACCGAGTGCTTTGGAAAGCGCGATGACGCCGAGCAGAATCGCCACCGCCGGCGCAACGGTGAAAACCGCCGAAGAACCGACCGTTTTGCGCAGCAGCCTGACGTCCATACCCAGTTCTTTGCCGCGCTTCCAGGCTTTCACCAGGAACGCGACGGATTGCAGGATTACAAACGCGATCACGATTGCGACCAGCACGTACATAAACCCGCTGTTCGGATTAAATTCCATCCCTTTTCTCCCTTCGATTTATATCCAGACGTGTATATAGTATATTTTTGTTATTATAGCACAGCATCGTGTTGACTTAACATCGTTTGCGTATATTTTATACGATATATTATTGCATTTAGAACGTTCAGGAATGTTTGGCTGCGCTTTTCTCCGAATTCCCCATCAAAAAACCTCCCGCCGTTTCATTACGCAGCGAGAGGTTGATTTTTTCGTTTTACGTTCGGCTCCGTGTTGAACCGTTTTTCCAGCATTGAGACGTTTGCAGCGCGGAAGCCAAATACAGACTTATTCAGAACAAACGGTCCTTCAGGTTCAGCCGCGCAGCAGCTTGCGCACGCGCTTCCAGTCCGGGTAATACTCGTCCATGCGCTTCCAGAAGCGCTCTCCGTGGTCCGGCTCGTAGAGATGGCAGAGCTCGTGCGTCAAAACATAACGCAGGCATTCCGCACTCTTTTCCGCCAGCCGCAGGTTGATGGTAATCGCACCGTTTTTTACGTTGCAGGTACCCCACCGCGTCTTCATGTCCCGTATTTTCAGCTCTCCCGCGCGTTTGCCGACCGTCCGCTCGCAGGACGGCAGGACCGCCCCGGCCGCCTCGACGAGTTCTTTGCGGTACCATGCGTCGAGCGTACGCTTCCGCGCAGCCGGGTCTGCATCCGGCTTGACGGACAGAGTCAGCGTATCTCCTGATTTTTCCGCTTTCGGACGGCCTGTACGCTCGACCACCTGCAGGCGCAGCCGCTTGCCGAAATAATAAACCGTGTCGCCGCAGCGGTATTCCGCCGCTCGGTGCGCGGAAATTCTGTCCCGCTGGCGCTCAATCCACCCCAACCGTCCCGTCACGAATCGCCCGATCTCCGCGTCGCTCGTGCCGAGCGGCGCGCTCACCGCAATACTTCCCTCGGGCGGCAGGACGCGAAGGTAGAGGTTTTTCATGCGTTTTCTCGTTACGGAAACGCGGATCGGACCGGATTCGGTTTGAAATGTCTTTTCCATATTGGCCGCCGTCCCCCGCGCGGAAGCGCCTTTACGAAGCGTCCGTCCTGCCCTCGCCGCGCTGGCTGAGAATCGTCAGAAGCACGCCCGCAATCAGCATTACGGCCGCGAATATAATCCGCCATGCGCTCACGGGCAGATAACTGATCGTGCGGCGGACCATCACCACCACCGAGCCGCATACAAACCCCATAATGGCGGCGTATGTGCTCGCATAGTGATTTTTCAGCAGGCTCGCCATCAGCTTGGAAACCAGCACGACCCCAAGCAGCGCGCCGGCGATCATCGGCAGGAGCTTAAGCCATTCGAGGTTAGCAAGCGCGCCCACGGCAATTTCATACCAGCCGAGCAGCAGCATCACAAACGAGCCGGAGAGCCCGGGCATCACCATGCTGGCGGAAGCGAACATCATCGAAAGCATAAGCAGGATTGCGCTCAGAAAGGTATATGGTTCACTGACCGTAAAGCCGCCCTGCGCAAACTCCATCAGCAGCACCAACCCCGTCGCCGTGATAAACCAAACGAGCGATATCGGCCGGAAGCCTTCTTTCAGCGAGTTTTTCGCGAGCATCGGCAAACTGCCGAGCACCATGCCCAGAAACGCCGCAAACGTGGGCAGCGGCGCGTAATCAAACAGGAACGAGATCAGTTTGCTGAACAGGACCAGCCCGATCAGCACCCCGAGCAGAATCGGAAGCAGGGTGAAAAAATGCCGTTTCCGGTTTCCACGGTCGCCGATCAGACCGTTAACCGACAGTATGATCGTGTCAAACACACCCATGGATACCGCGACCGTCCCGCCGGAAACCCCGGGAATGATATTTGCGCAACCGATCAAAACCCCTCTGAAGATGTTTCCGATTCGTTCTTTCATCAAACGCCGTGCCTCCGAAATTTCTTTCCTGTGCATTTTATCATTCCTTTCCGTTCAGCGTCAATCACCGCTGTGTTTCGTCTCAATTTCTTCACCTTTTCTTTCCGTCTGCCCGCCGTCCAACCCAAACGGACGCAGCAGGCCGCCCTCGACTGCCGCATAAAGCACGATCTCGAAGACGTCCTCGCGCCATTTATACAGAGTGCTCTCCGAAACACAGAGCTCGATGGAAAGCTTAATCATCCGCTCGCGCGTCGGCTGCCGCCGCGGCACAGGCGTTTCCAGCCCGAACAGCCGGCACATAAACCGCTCCTTAAGCGGGTTCGTACTGCGAAAATATGCGCGTGCCGCTTCGATGGCGTGCACCCATCCGTCGTCACATTCGCTCTGGGCGCGTCGCGACGGGTTCCGGTAAGCACGCGCGTTGTTCCTGCGGTAAGCAAGCAATTGCTTCTTAGCCTGCGTACGCATCTGCGGCAGTGTCATAAGGCTCATTTGATATCCCCTCCTGTCGTTCGCGTCATGCGAACGTTTGTACGTATATTATAACGCTTAACCCATTGCTTTGTGATCATGCAGAATGTACGATTTCGTACTTAATCTGACAGATAACTGCGATTATTTGCGTTTTTTGTCGATTTACAAGGTATTTTTGCTTTTTTTCGTCATCCCGCCCGCACTGCGCGTACAATACGGCGATTGCCTGCCACATGCACGCGTGGTATTATAGATTAGAGTATTATTGTCCGCGGGGAAGGAAAGGCAAGTCCCGTGCGGAAAAAAGCCAGGGAAGTTATGATATCTTTTAAACCGGTAACGATTCAGAACGCCGCTTCTCTGCGTCCGTTTCTGAACACACAATCCTTCCGCTCCTGCGATTACACGCTTGGCGCAGTGTTCCAATGGAGAGCGTATTTCCGCTCCGCTTTCGCGTTCGCGGACGGTATGCTCGTTATGATGGCAACCTACCCGAACGAAAAAGTAGACTGCTTTGTTTTCCCCGTAGGCGACGGGGACGTGCAGGGCGCGCTTGGCGCGATCGAAACGTACGCGCACGAAACAGGAATGCCGCTGACCTACTGCGCGGTGCCCGACGAGGGCCTTGCCCTGCTTACGGAACGTTACGGCGAACGCGCCGTTGTATCCACGCACCGCAACTGGGCGGACTACTTATATAACAAGGACGATTTGATCCGCTTCCCCGGCAAGCGTTACCACACCCAGCGCAACCACCTTAACCGCTTTTTTAAGGACAACCCGACTGCGCGGTTCGTCCCGATTACGGAGGAAACGCTGCCCGCGGCGCTCGCCTTTTTCGATGAATACGAGAAATATGCGCCCATCGACAAAATCATCGAAGCCGAAGAAATGCTGCGTGCACGAGAGCTGCTCGCGGACGCTTTGAAGCTGGAACAGAAGGCCGGTTATATCGACGTTGAAGGCACGATCGTCGCGCTGTCCATCGGCGAAGTCGTGAAAGACACGCTCTACGTGCATGTGGAAAAAGCGCGCGTAGACTACAAAGGTTCGTACCAGGCCATCGTCTCCATGTTCGCCGAATATGCCGCGCAAACCGACACGCTCTATATCAACCGCGAGGACGATTCCGGCGAGGAACGGCTGCGCTATTCCAAGATGTCTTATCGGCCGATCAGGCTGATCGATAAATACTGGGTCACGGTGGAAGACTGAACGATTCATAAAGCTTGGAGGATTTACGATGAAAAGAACGGCTAAGGAGTTTCGCGACACCGCATGGAAAACCCTGACCGGACGATACTGGTGGGCGGTGCTCGCCGCGCTTGTGGCGGGCATTCTGGGCGGATATGCCTCAGGTTCGTCGCCTTCGTTTAATTTCCGGTTTTCGGACGTGGACCTTTCGCATTTCGGCGAGTGGTTCCAAAACGTAAAGCTGGTATTTGCCAACACGAGCATCCTGCACTGGGGCGTCGGTCTTGCTTCGGCGCTTGCCGCGTCCGTTTTTACAATCCACATCGTCTTCTTCCTCGTCGGCAGCGCGGTGGAACTCGGTTTTAACCTTTTCAATATTTCGCTCTATACCTCGCACGAGCGGCCGAAGTTTGAACTGCTGTTTTCGCGGTTTTCCATCTTCGGGCGCGCACTGGGGCTGCGTATACTGATGTTTTTAAAAATCCTCGCATGGACGCTTCTGTTCATCATTCCGGGCATCATCGCGGCATACCGCTACGCAATGGCGCCGTACCTGCTCGCCGAACACCCGGATATGACCGCCATGGATGCGATCGAGCTTTCAAAAAAAATGATGTGCGGCAACAAAGGCCGGCTCTTTTGCCTGCAATTGAGCTTCATCGGCTGGTATCTGCTCGCGGCGCTTACTGCCGGAGTGGGCTGGCTGTTCCTCGCGCCATATCCCAAGGCTGCGGTAACCGCGTTCTATATGGAGCTGACCGGAAGGCTCCCGCTGATGGACGCTGCGGCGCGGCCTTCGGACGGCAATTCAGCCACGCCGCCGCCTTCCGGCGAGCCGCCGAAGCCTGAAGACGAAACGATCCATACCGAATGGGTCTGAGCGGATCGTTTTTCTCAAGCAAGTTTTCCAAACAGGGTGTTACGGCGGCCAGCCTCGCCTGACCGCCGTTTACTTTTTAGGAGCGTCAAGCCGAATGGCTCTTCATCGCAGTCCAACTGCCGGATTGCTGCAACCGCACTCTTCACACTAAAACAGTGCTGTCTAAAGCCCGGCCGAATGGCCGGGCTTTGATGCTATCCCTAGGGTGTTGCGCTGCTGGGCTACCGTTGCTGCGGCGTGTCCGCCGGGGACGGAACAGGCGCATCGGACGGCTTTGGTTCGCCGGCGCCATCCGACGAAACCGGCGGCCGCGCTTTGTCAGGGTCTTTCGAAACTGCGGACGGTTCCGCTTCCTCGGGCGCTTTCGGGACAACCTGCGGTCTCGCGCCGGCAGACCTAACGCAGGGCGGGCGCTTCTCTCCATCTGCCTGTTCCGGCGGAACGAGGGAACGATAGAGCGCGAGGTATTCCCTGGCCGGATTCCCCCAACTGAAATCGTCCGCCATACCGCGCAGCATCATGCGCTTCCACATCGGTTTATCTTCATACCAGTAGTGCACGGCGCGCTCGATGGTGAAAAGCATCTCGTGTGCGTTGTAGTTGGCAAATGAAAATCCGTTGCCTTCGTCCGTATACATGTTGTACGGCACGATCGTATCCTTGAGGCCGCCCGTCTCGCGGACGATCGGCACCGAGCCGTAGCGGAGCGCGATCATCTGCGAAAGCCCGCAGGGTTCAAACTGGGAAGGCATTAAAAACATGTCGGAGCCCGCATAGATACGGTGCGCCAGTCCTTCGTCCAGCTCGATGCGCGCGTGTACGCGCTTCGGGTAGCGCCAGTTCGCCCAGTTGAGCAGATCGACATACCGCTGGTCGCCTTTGCCGAGAAAGACGATCTGCAGGTCGGCACGCATGACGTCGCCGAGCACACGTTCGATCAAGTCCAGTCCCTTCTGCGGGGAAAGGCGCGCGATCATGCCGACGAGCGGTACGTCACGCTGCGCCAGGCCGCATTCCTCCTGCAGCGCAAGTTTGCTTTTATGCTTACCCTCAAGGTGCCCCGCATCGTAATGGTACGGCAGGAACCGGTCGGTCTCAGGGTCAAATATTGTGTAGTCGACGCCGTTGAGGATACCGGAAAGCGTATTTTCCCGTGCGCGCAGAAGCCCGTCGAGATTCTCGCCGTAATACGGCGTTTTAATTTCGTTTGCGTACGTCGGGCTTACGGTGGAAATGCGGTCGGCAAACACCAGCCCGCCCTTCATCATGCTCAGGCAGCCGTAAAATTCGAGATATTCCGATGTGAAATACCGCTCGTCCAGGCCCAGCCGGCCGGCGATCTCATTCCAGTCAAAGAGGCCCTGGTACTTAAGGTTGTGGATGGAAAACACCGTACGGACATGCGCATATTCCGAAGCGCCGGCATATTGGGTTTTCAGCAGCGCGGCGATCATGCCGCTCTGCCAGTCGTTGAGGTGCAGCACGTCCGGGAAAAAGCCGATCTGCGGGAGCGCTTCGAGCACCGCGCGGCAGAAAAACGAAAAGCGCAGTCCCTCGTTCAGCCCGTCCCTGTAGATGTCGGTCACCTGAAAGAACGACTCGTTGTCGATGAAATAATAAGTGACGCCGTTGTCCGTGACGCTCTCCACGCCGCAGTACACCCTCTCCCATCCGAAGAGCACCTCGAAATGGCAGACGTGCTGCATGCGGCTTTTCCAGTACTCGTCGATCAGGCCGTATTTCGGCAGGATCACACGCGCGTCCGTCCCGTTTTGCTTCAGCGCAATCGGAAGCGCGCCGATAACGTCCGCAAGCCCTCCCGTTTTGACAAACGGTACGCACTCGCTTGCGCAAAACAACACTTTCATAAGATACGCGCCTCCTTTTTCGCAGTAATCGTTCGGTCCGTTTTTATCAGATCGTCGTTCCCTTTTTGAGGATGATCGGGAACCCGTCGTAGCCAGTGAGCGTCCGGTTGTCGCGAACGGTCACGCCTTTGTCCAGGATGACGTGGTCCATCAGGCAGTTTTCGCCGATGGTCACGGCCTGCATAAGAATACTGTTTTTGACGACCGCGCCTTTCTTGACGGCAACCCCGCGAAAGAGAATGCTGTTTTCGACGGTGCCCTCGATCGCGCAGCCGTCGGCAAGCATTGCGTTTTTCACCTTCGCGTTTTCACCGTAACGCGCGCTCACCTCGTCCTTGACTTTCGTATAGATCGGGTGCGCCGGGTTAAACAGGTCGGCGCGCACCTCCGGCTGGAGGAGTGCAAGGTTATGTCTGAAAAAGTCGTTGACGGAATCCAGCCGGGCGACGTACCCGTCGTAACGGTACCCCATGATCTTGAGCGTGCCGCATTTTTTGAGCAGGATATCCCTCGTGAAATCGTAATCTCCGTGAGAATACGCTTCCTCGACGAGGTATTCAAGCAAAAGCTTGTCGAGCACCATTACGTCGCAGCTTTGGTGCGTCGAGCGCGGCGTGAAGGGGTTGAGTTCCATCTCGGTCACGCGGCCGTCGCCGCCGAGTATGAGCCGCAGGTCCAGGTTCTGCTCTTCCGGCGCGCTCGTTTCGGTCTCGTTGTAAAGCATCGTGATGTTCGCGCGGGTTTGGATATGGCGCTGGATCATCTCGTCAAACGTCATGTTGAAAATCGTGTGGCTGCCGGTAAGGATGACGTATTGCTGGGGACAGCGGCGCACATAGCCGAGGCAGGAACGAATCGCGTCGATACTGCCGCGGTATAACCCCGTGTTTTCCTTCGTCACGAACGGAGGCAGCACGAAAAGGCCCTCGCGCTTCCTGTGCAGGTCCCATTCCTTGCCCGCACCGAGATGGTCCATGAGCGAATGATAGTTTTTCTGCGCGATCAGCCCAACGCTGGTCACGCCGCTGTTCACCATGTCCGAAAGGATGAAATCGATGCAGCGGTAACGCCCGCCGAACGGCACCGCCGCAACCGAACGCGAAAGCGCTAGATCGCGCAGCAGCGGGTTGTTTTCGCCGGTGTAGATGAGTCCGAACGCGTTACTTGTCATAGCATCTTCCTCCGTTTTCGTCCTCGGTGGCCACCGTTCCCTGCGGCAGGTACGCGCCCGCGTATACGCAGAAATCGTTGCCGACGAGCGTGATGCTGCCGGTAAGCGCGTTGTCCACATGGTCGCCGTGCCGCAGCGGTCCGCCGACGGTCGCGTTCTCGCCGATACGCGCGTTTTCTCCCACGATGGCCTGATAGACCTTTGCGCCGCGTTCGATCACAGCGCCGGGGAAGATGACGGAATCGTAAACCTCCGCCTCCTCTTCGACGGTCACATTATAAAACAGTACGCTGTGGTGCACCTTGCCCTCCACGCGCGAACCCTCGGTCACAAGGCTCTGCGTAATGGAAGCGTCCTGCCCGACGACGTGCGGCGGCATGATGGGGTTGCGGCTGTAAATCCTCCAGAGCGGATCGTTGAGTATGAGCTTGGGAGGCGTGGAGATGATGTCCATATTCGCTTCCCAAAGGCTTTGAATGGTACCGACGTCCTTCCAGTATCCGCTGAAAGGATAGGCGTATACAGGCTGATCGCCCGCAATGCAGGCCGGGATGATGTCATGCCCGAAGTCGTTGCCCGAGTCCGGGTTGTGATCGTCGCGTTTCATATACTCTTTGAGCACCGGCCAGTTGAATATATAGATACCCATGGAAGCCTTGTTGGATTTGGGCTGTTTGGGTTTTTCCTCAAATGAAACGATGCGGTCCTCTTCGTCGGTATTCATGATGCCGAAGCGGTTCGCCTCCTCGAGCGGCACCGGCAGAACGGCGATGGAAACGGCCGCTTGCTTTTCGATATGGAAGCGCAGCATTTCGCCGTAATCCATTTTATAGATGTGGTCGCCCGAAAGGATGAGCACATAATCCGGGTCGTACTGGTCCACGAATTCGCGGTTTTGAAAGATGGCGTTGGCCGTGCCCGTGTACCAGCGGTTATCAACCGCCGTAACATAGGGCGGGAGCACGAATACCCCGCCGTGAATCCGGTCGAGGTCCCAGTGCTGGCCTGTGCCGATGTAGCTGTTGAGCGCGAGCGGACGATACTGTGTCAAAACGCCGACGGTATCGATATCCGAATTAACGCAGTTGCTCAGAGGAAAATCAATAATGCGGTATTTACCCCCGAACGGCACGGCGGGCTTGGCCATGCTGGAGGTAAGCACGCCGAGACGGCTTCCCTGCCCTCCGGCAAGCAGCATCGCAACGATTCTTTTTTTCATGCATCGCCCTCCATTTCTTCAGTCGGTTCCGGCAGGGGTTCCGGCGTCAGTTCATAGCACACCGCGCCAAACGGCGGCAGTCGCAGACGGATTCTGCAAGGGTGCTCGCCGTAAGGTTCCGCTTCCGCCATGGTAGGCGCGTTGGGATAGTCGCCCGTGCCGCCGTAATACGGCGCGTCTGTCGAGAACACTTCCGTGTACAGCCCGTAACGCGGCACGCCGACCATATAGTCCAACCAGGGCATCGGTGTAAAATTAAACGTCCAAAGCAGCGCGTTGCCGTCCCGATCGATCCGCATAAACGACAGGAGCGAATGAATGTTGTCATCCACACCGCACCACTGGAACCCCTCCCAGCTGTCGTCGCACTCGAACATCGGCGGCGCCTGCGTGTAAAAATGATTCAAATCGTGCACAAAGAGCTGCATCTCGGCGTGTTTGGGGTAGTCGAGCAAAAACCAGTCGAGCGAGTCGTCAAACTTCCACTCGATAAACTGGCCGAACTCGTCCCCCATGAACATAAGTTTTTTACCCGGATGCGCAAACTGGTAGGCATACAGGAGCCGAAGCTGCGCAAACTGCTGCCAGTAATCGCCGGGCATTTTCGATAGCAGGCTTTTTTTGCCGTGCACGACCTCGTCGTGTGAAAAAGGCAGGATATAATGCTCTGAAAACGCATAGCAAAGCGAAAAAGTGAGCTTGTCATGGTGGTATTTGCGGTAGATGCTGTCCATTTCCATATAGGCGAGCACATCGTTCATCCACCCCATGTTCCACTTATAGGCAAAGCCCAGCCCGTCCTCGGAAACCGGCTTTGTCACATAAGGATACGCCGAACTTTCCTCGGCAAAGAGCATCTTCCCGCCGTGGAGCTTATGCACCGCCGAGTTGAGTTTTCTGAAAAACGCGACCGCATCGAGATTGTCGTGCCCGCCGTAGCGATTGGGAAGCCACGCGCCGTCCTTTTTTCCGAAATCAAGGTAGAGCATACAGCTCACCGCGTCCACCCGAAGCCCGTCGAAGTGGAATTCGCGCAGCCAGTACATCGCGCTAGAAAGCAGGAACGACTGCACCTGGGTCTGCTCGAAGTTGAACAGCAGCGTACCCCACTGCGGCATCTCGCTGCGGCGCGGGTCGGGGTGCTCGAATAGAGGCGTGCCGTCGAAGAGACGCAAGCCGTGCGCGTCCCGCGTAAAATGCGCCGGCACCCAGTCCATGATTACGCCGATTCCCATTTCGTGCGCCCGGTCGACGAGATACATCAGGTCTTCCGGCTCGCCGTAACGGGCGGTGGCGGCATAGTACCCCGTCACCTGATAGCCCCAGCTCGGGTCGTACGGATAGGCTGTCAGCGGCATGAATTCGATGTGCGTGTAGCCCATGTCCGCGACGTACTCGATCAGTTCGTCCGCCAGTTCGTGGTAGTCGAGCCCCTGCTTCCAACTTCCGAGATGCACCTCATAGATGCTCATCGGCTGATCGTAAGAAGAAAACGAACCGCCGCGGCTCTCCAGATAAGCCTCGTCGGTCCATTCGAACATAGGCATGCCGCCCACGACGGAAGCGGTGCCGTGCGCTTCGGAGCGAAACGCGAACGGGTCCGCTTTCATGATCACTTCGCCCGTATTCGTACCGATGGCGTACTTGTAAAGATCGCCCTCGTGCGCGACGCCGACGCAAAGCTCCCACACGCCGGTCGTTCCGGCGCGCTCCATCCGGTCGGCCTCCACATTCCAGAAGTTAAACTCGCCAACCACGCTGACGAACTCCGCGTTGGGCGCCCAGACCGCAAAGCGGAAAACGCGCTCGCCGTATTCGCCGACTTCCTCGTGACAGCCAAGCTCCCGATATGCGGCTGTCGAAACACCCCTATTGAAATAGTAGAGTGCCGTTTCATCCATAAATCTGCTCATCGTGCAACCCCCGCGTAATACGCTTACAAGTAGATGATACCATTTTTGCCGCGCAAATGAAACAGGTATCTCTCTCAATCCGACCGGCGCGCACAGTCTTTACCACCAATACGCATTATAGCTGTGAAACGGTGCGTTTTGCAAGCCGTATGCCGCCGCATTTCCCGCGCACGCCGAAATGCGCGCCCGCCGCCGTAAAATTATGTTATAATACACGCAATGCCGCGGAGCGTTTTTCCGCGCGCCAAGAGATGAATAACGGGGTCTGAAATGGAAAACCTGCTGCTTTCGTTCGGCGTCGTCACGCCGCTGCTGATCTATATGGCCGTCGGCGTGCTGCTGCGCGCCTGCGGGATCGTCGACGAGCGCATCTGCCGCGGCGCAAACAGCATCGTATTCTATGTGTCGCTGCCCGCGCTCTGCTACGAAAAAATCGCAAAAAGCGATCTGGCCGGCATGGTCGATACACCGTTTTTGCTCTACCTGGGCACAGGCGTCCTGCTGGTGTTCGCGTTTGCGGTCCTGATCGTGCCGCGCTTCTGCCGGGACGACCGCCGTCGCGGCGTACTGGTCATGAGCATCTTCCGCTCGAACGGCGCAATCTTCGGCCTGAGCGTCGCGGCCGCGCTGCTCGGCAGCGACCGTCTCACGCTCATGGCGCTGGCCGTCGCGCTGACCATTCCGATCTTTAACCTGCTTTCCGTGGTCGTGCTCGAGCGTTACCGGGACGGAAAAGTCGCCCTCGGCAGGATTGTTCTGCGCATCTTTAAAAACCCAATACTGCTCGGCTGCATCGCAGGCTTTCTGGGCAACCTGCTGCATGTAGACCTTCCCGCCGTCCTGCAAAAACCGCTCGACGGCGCCGCCTCGCTCACCACGCCGCTTGCATTCATCGCCCTAGGCGGGACAATCACGTTTTCCGCACTGCGCAGAAACCGCGCTGCGCTGATCTCCGTAAGCCTCCTGCGGCTCGTTCTTGTTCCGGTAATCGCTCTGGCGGCGTTCCTCTTGATGGGCTTTCGCGGGGAACCGATCGTCGTGGCGCTGATCGTGTTCGGCGCGCCGGTTGCGATGACGACCTACACTATGGCCGCGGGCGTCGGCGCGGACGACGAACTGGCCGGTTCGGCAGTCGCCGTGACGAGCCTGCTTTCCATGCCGAGCATGTTCCTTTTCATTTTCCTGCTCAAGCAGTTCGCGTTCATCTGATTCAAATTTCACAGACAATAGAAAACGGAGATTCGCCATGACCGAAAAGCTATACGACCAAAACAGCCACCAAACCGAAACCACGGCGCACGTGCGCGCCTGCACCCCCGTCAAAGGCGGCTACGAGGTGCTGCTTGAGCGCACCGTGCTTTTTCCCGAAGGCGGCGGACAACCGTCCGACACGGGCACGATCGGCGAAGCGGCCGTGTTGCACTGCCGCGAGCAGGACGGCGAAGTCTGGCATCTGACCGACCGCGCGCTCACTCCCGGGGAGGAGGTCTCCGTGAAACTAGACTGGGTGCGCCGGTTTGACTTTATGCAGCAGCACACAGGCGAACACTTGCTTTCATTCGCGTTTTACAAGCTTTTTTCCGCCGCAAACGTCGGATTCCACCTCGCGCCGGACTACGCCACCATCGACTTCGACAAACCTCTTTCCCACGAACAGGTTCTGGAAGCCGAACGCCTCGCCAACACGTTTGTCTGGAGAAACCTGCCCGTGCGGGCGGCGTTTTACGAAACCGAGGAGGAAATACAAGACCTCCCTCTGCGAAAACACGCCGAGGGGCTGCACGCGCCAATCCGCATCGTGTCCATTCATGACGCGGACATGTGCACCTGCTGTGCGCCGCACTGCGCGCACACGGGCGAAATCGGTTTGATCTTCGTACGGGACGCTGCATCCTACAAGGGCGGGATGCGCATCACGTTTTTCTGCGGCGGACGGGCGCTGGGGCTCCTGCGCGCCGAGCACGACCAGCTCGACGGCATCGCCCGTCGGTTTTCCGCGGCGCGCGAGAACGCGGCGGACGCGGTAAAGAAGCTCGGCGACGATTACGGCGCGCTGAAAAAGCGCGAGCGCGAACTAACGCGGGAACTGAACGGCTATATCACCGCCGAACTCGTTGAAAACGCAGTGTCCGCAGGTAAACTGCGGTTTGCGCTCCGCCTGTTTTCCGGCATCGACGCAGGGCGGCTGAAAGATCTCGCACAGAGCGCCGCAGCGTCCCTGCCGCTCGCCGTTCTTCTCTCCGAAAACGGCGGCAGACTCCACTATGTCGTCTCCGTGGCGGAAAACGCCGGTTTGGATGTTTCCGAACTGATTGCGGCACTCAACGCGGCAACCGGCGGGAAAGGCGGCGGACGCGGAACGCTCGCGCAGGGCATGGCGCAGAACGCCGCCGGCGCAAAGGAAACCGTAGAGCAATTCGGCGTCTACCTTGCCCGCAGGCTCAAAGCATAACTGTCTCCGGACGGCTAAACTGTATGCGGACTTTCAAACAAAAAGCATAAAAAATCCGCCCTCTCGGGCGACCGGAAACGTCAATCAACTTGTTTTCCCAGCAGGACGATACGTCTTGCTTCTTCCGCCGGGAGCGTGAAAGGTGGGGCGTGCCAAGCAGCCGCCTGTTGCAGGCGGTCAGCTTAACGGCCATGTCCGGCATCGGTAACATTCCGCATTCGTCTAGGGTGTGTTTCTAAAGTCTGGAAGATGCGGTTTTGCTGGATTGGCCTGCAGATTGAGGCGAAAAACGCAGGCGCAGTGGTGCTGCGGCAAGGCTTTTCAACAAGAATATGCAACTTGAGACGGCTAAAATGCGCTTTGCGGATTTTGGGAACACACCCTAATAAAAATACGCTTGTATGATACTCCGTCAAACCCGGCTGTGTGTGCGGCTGGTTTGACTTTATTATGCAGCAAGGCTGCCAAACCGCGCAGTTCTTCGAGGCGGAATCTGCATGCAAAACTCTGCAGAGCGCCTCCAATGAAAAACATGTGTTTCTCGATAGCCTTACCCGAACCGGGCGGTTTTGCTTTCGCCGTTTTTTCGGGATTATCCTTCCACAGAAGTTTTTGCCGCGAGCGCCGCCTCGACGTCCCACTCCCCGAGTGAAATTTTTCCGATCAGGATACGTTTGACGC
>CAYTHS010000002.1:0-72859 GCA_964437665.1 uncultured Oscillospiraceae bacterium | reverse complement strand
TTTTCAACGAAAATATGCATGTCGAGGCGGCGGTAATGCGCTTTGCGGATTTTGGAAACATACCCTAGAGAGAATTTTGTAACATATACGCCAAAATTCGACTAAAAAACGTTACGATCCGTTGATGTCTTGTTCATGTTTTCCTGATAGCATGACAGACGTGGGGTCCGAGCGGCTCAGCAATCATCTTTCCCTTCCCCCACCTGAAATCTTTAGCCGCGCAGACCCGGGACATAAGGACGCTCCGAGAGGGGCGTCCTGCCGATTTTGGGCGCAAAAGACCGCCGCCGGAGCAAACATGCCGGCGGCGGTCTTTGTTTATCCTGCAAGGGATTATAAAAGACCCTTCACGGTTTCCACAATGTGCTCCTTGGTCAGGCCGAAGCGCTGCTGCAGATAGTCCTGTGGACCGACCTCGCCGTATTCGTCGTTGACGGCGACCACGTCCACCCGTGCGCATACGTCGCGCGCAAGCGCTTCGCAGACTGCGCTGTAGAGTCCGCCGACGCGGTTGTGGTTTTCGGCCACGACGACCGCGCCCGTCCGCTTTGCGTATTTTTTCACCGTTTCAACGTCCAGCGGCTTGATCGTGAAGAGATTCACAACCGCCGTGCTGACGCCTTCCTCCTCCAGCTGTTCAGCCGCCTGCATGGCTTCGTGCACCATAATGCCGGAAGCAAAGACGACCGCGTCCGTGCCTTCTCTGAGCGGAATAGCCGGGCCGACCGGCGTCTGCTCGCCATCGGCAAACACCTTGGCCGCAAACTTCCTGCCGACGCGGATATACTTGACCCCCGGCATGTCCTTGCACTGCCGCAGCACGCTGATGAGCATATTCACGTCCGTTATATCGATAATCGTCGCGGTCGGGACCGTGCGGTACAGCGCGATGTCCTCAAACGGCATATGCGTGCCGCCGTTGAACGCGGCGCAAACGCCCGGGTCGGTGCCGATCACCGTGATATCGTTTTTAGCGTACCCCGCAGAAAGGAACACCTGGTCGAACACACGCCGGGACGCAAACGGCCCGAACGTATGCACGATCGGCTTGAATCCCGTCGCAGCGAGGCCGCTCGCAACGCCGATCATGTTCGCTTCCGAAACGCCGCAGTTCACGCCGCGCGTCGGGTTCTCCATCGACCACTGGCAGGTGCCGATGCAGCTCATAAGGTCCGCGTCGAGATAGATCACGTCCGGATCTTCAGCGGCCAGTTGCAAAATCGTTTCCCCGAGCACGTTTTTAAACGCGCGGGATTCCATGCTTCCGTCGTATACGATCTTCATTTGCTCCGCCTCCCCTCAGTCCAGCTGTGCAATGAGTTCCTGCCGCCAGGCCTCCCACTGCTCTTTCGGTACCGTCATGCTGTGATTGCTCTTCGCGTTTTCAACGCCCGGAACGCCCTTGCCCTTGATCGTGTTCATAACGATCGCGTACGGCCTGTCGCCGCCCGCTCTGGTGCGCTCGAGCGCATCGTAGAGCGCTCCAACGTCGTTTCCGTCCACGCGCACCGTGTCGAAGCCGAACGCCTCCAGTTTCGCGCCGAGATCGAGCGTATCGAGAATATCCCGCGTGCAGCCGTCAAGCTGCTTGCCGTTCACGTCCAGGAGCAGCACAAGATTGCCAAGCTTCTTTGCCGCGGCAAACATGCAGGCTTCCCAAACCTGCCCTTCGTTCGCTTCGCCGTCGCCGACGATCAGGAAAACGCGCGTGTCCCGCCCGCGCAGCCGCTCACCGAACGCCATGCCGCAGGCAAGGCTCGTGCCCTGTCCGAGGGAGCCGGTCGTCATGTCGATGCCGGGGGTTTTGTTCCGGTCGCAGTGGCTCGGCAGCAGCGTGCCGGGCTGATTGAGCGTTTTGAGCCACTCATACGGAAAATACCCCAGCAGCGCGAGCGTTGCATAAACCGCCGGGCCCGCGTGCCCTTTGGAACAGACGAGCTTATCCCGCTCCGGCCAATCCGGATTTTGCGGGTCGAAGCGCATCTGCGTTTTGTACAGCACGGACAGCGCGTCCGCAATGCTCAGCGAACCGCCCGCGTGACCGAATCCGCGCGCCTTGAACTCTTCGAGCATGCCGATGCGGATTTCCAGCGCAAAGCGCCCCAGTTCCTTTCTTTTTTCCGCGTCCATCGCAGACTATCCTCCTTTATTTGGCAATGATTCTCCGTTTTACCGGTAAAACTTCATATGCGGCGCGTTCCGCGTTCAATCCGCGGCAGCGTCGAGCCCCCGAAGGGCATGACCAGCACGGTCGCGTCCTCCCCGCAGCGCGCCAGCGCCGCGTCGAACGCAGCCTGCACGCCGGAAAACGGCTCGAAAAAGATGCTTTTTACAAACGCCGGGTCGAGCTCGGAAACAAGGTGAATTTCCGCATGTTTGAGCACCATGGCGATCGCCGCCGCCTTGTGCCCGCCGAGCTGAAAGTCCGCTTGGATGCGTTCAATCATGCTTTGCGGGGTCGAGGAATGCATCATCCATTCCTCGAACACCCGCTCGCCGAGCCCTTCCCTGCAGGAGCCCACCAGCACGATCACGCCGCCGTCCTTGACCGCGTGCTTGGCATTGTCGAGCGCCTTCTGCGTTTGGTAAAGGTTCAAATCCTTTGGCGCGCCGCCCTGGGAAACCACCACGATATCCACTTTTTCGTAGATTGGTTTTACATAGAGCCGGTCGAGATAACGACAGCCTTCGCGGTGCGCTTTTGTCACGTCCCCCGCGACCGCACAAACGATCTCCTTATGCTCGTCGAGCACCACGTTGACAATGAAGTCCACGCCGACCATCGACGCGGCCTCCTCGATGTCTTCACGCACGGGGTTGCCGCCCAGTTTGCCCGCACAGGCGGCCTGTTCGACCATGCGGCTATGGTTGCTCTGAATCGCCGCGCGCGTACTCACGCCCGGCATAATCGCCTTTGCGCCGCCGGAATATCCGGCGAAATAGTGAAACTCAATGTTGCCAAGACAAATCCGCCGGTCGGCCTCCGCCACAACGCGCACGATGTCCACGGGCGTACCGCGGCTCGTAACGCCGATGTGTACGCAGTCCGAGTCGTCCCCGTCGACGCACCGCACTTCTGAAAAGGCGCGCTCGCCGACCAGTTTTTCCTGCTCCGCCGGGGTCTGCTTACGGTGGCTGCCCAGCGCAAACACGATTGTGATATCCTCTTTTTGCACGCCCGCCGCGTAAAGTTCGTCCAGCAGCGCGGGCAGAACTTTGTAGCTCGGCAGCGGACGCGTAAGGTCGCTCGTAACGATCGCGACCGTTTCGCCGGGCTTGACGATCTCGCGCAGTTGCGGCGTACCGATCGGGTGCATGAGCGCGCGGCGCACCTCCGCCTCGCCCGTGAGCGCAGGCTTCACGGGATTAGGCCGCAATACGCCGATGAGGTTTTCGTCCGGCACGGTCAGTTTCTGCACGCCCGCGCCGAATCCCAGTTCAATCTCCATAGCGTTCGTCCTTATCGCACAAAGAGCCTGCCTATCGTTCTGCGGGGAACGCTTCGGCCGCGTACCGCAGCGCCCTGACCACGGGCAGCTCTTCGCCGGTCAAAAAGCGAATCAACGCCCCGCCGCCGGTGCAAACGTATCCCATTTTGTCCATCAGACCGTATTTTTCGGTTGCGGTGATGCTGTCGCCGCCGCCGAGCACGGTGCTCGCATCCGTTTCGCCAAGCGCCCGCCAGACCTCTTTGGTGCCAAGCTCCGTTTCCGGTTTTTCAAACACGCCCATCGGCCCGTTGACGAACACCGTCCTTGCGGAGCGAATCTTTCCCGCATACAGCGCTGCGGTCTTTTTGCCGACGTCCAGCACGCCCGCCTCCGCCGGAATTGCGTTCACATCCGCTTCCTCGCGCGTTCCGCAGGCCAGAAATGCCGCGTCAAGCGGGAGCATGATCTTTTCGCCGTACTTTTCCAGCAGCGGTTTGGACGTTTCGATGAATCCCGCATAGCCGTTTTTTTCAATAAATGCGAGGCTGTCCGCCCCGATCGCTGCACCTTTTGCCGCAAGCAGGATGTTCGCAACAAGCCCGCCTGTCAACACAAGATCCGCCGTTTCGCTGGAAAGCACGGTTTCCATCATCAGAAACGCATCCGCCACCTTTGCTCCGCCGAGCACGAACACACAGGGCCGCTCGGGCGACTCCATCAGGCCGGAAATCACGCAGAATTCCTTTTCAAACAGCCGTCCCATCATACTGGGCAGTACCTGCTCGAACCCGCAGAGCGACGGCTGATCGCGGTGCGCCGCGGCAAACGCGTCGCACACGTAATAGTCCGCCAGCGGGGCAAGCTTTGTTACGACCTGCGTCTGCGCCTGCTGTTCGTGGCTTAAACGCAGCTTGTTTTCAAAGAGCGTCTGCTCTTCCGAACAGAAGCGCACGTTGTCCAGCAACAGGATTTCGCCGTCTTTAAGAGCCGCGATCGCCGCGCGCGCGGCCGGGCCGGTCACGTCGTCGATAAAGCGCACGTCCCGGCCGAGCAACTCCGAAAGGACCTTTGCGTGCGGCGCGGTCGTGTAAAAATTTTTGTATTCGATGTCGCTGCCCTGATGCGCCAGCAACACCACCTTCGCCCCGCGGTCGGAAAGTTCGCGTACCGTCGGCGCGCAGGCGCGGATACGGTTTACGCTTTTCAGCGTTCCTTTTTCCCGGTCGACCGGCTGGTTCATGTCCACGCGGCAAAGCACGGTTTTGCCGGAAACGTCGTAATCGTCCAGCGTATGGATTCCAAAGCGCATTTCGCGTCCTCCTGTCCAGGCGCGGCCGGGCGCGTGTCTGCACGCCCAGACCCGCACGGCGCTGCATCGGTTTTGTTTATTTGAAGAGGCCGATACCAAGGTATTCGTTTGTCTTAGCCGTGCCTTCCTCGCGGCCAAGCTGCATTTTGCATGCCGCACGGATGGCGTCCATGGTTTCCGGGATCGTTACACTCTCCTGCGGAATATTGATGGCATACATAATGTCGTCGCCCGACTCCACGATGGAATCCGCCCATAGGCCGATTTCGTACATATCCCCGCGCGGATTCCCGAGGTCGCGGGCATATTTAAACAGGCTCGCGTTGCCAAGGAAGCCCTCGTCGATAGACACAATGCGGATACGCGGGTGTTTCTGAAACGCTTCCAGCGCCTGCTGCTTGGTAATCTTTTGTTTCCCATGCGCCACCACGGTGATGATATGGCCGTGCGTCACCGGCGTATGCACCAAAATTCCCGTCGCCTGCACGTGCGGCATGATGGTCATCAGGTCCACCGCCTGGTGGCTCGGCGCGCGCTCCATCTGCAGGGCGTTGGTCAGCCCGCGGTGATAATCGCCCGGGTCGGCAACGCGGCGGATGATCGTGATGGCCACGCGCTCCAGTCCGAACACGCGGTCCAGACAGTCCACCGAACGGATCAGCCCGGTCGTGTTGCAACTCGTGAGCTTCAGGTAATCTTTACCGACGCCTTTTTCATAGTTGGCATAGCCGTGAAAGAACACATCCGCAACTGCGTTTTTTTCGCCGCCCTGGAAAATGGCTTTCACGCCCGCCTTTTCATAGAGTTCCTTATTCTTCGCCCCGATGCCGCCGGGACTCGAGTCCAGCATGATGTCCACGCTGTGAATCAAATCATCAAATGTCCCCTTGACCGGAATATCCAGCGCGTCGAACTGTGCTTTGTCCGCCCCGGCCACCAGATACAGGTCGTACGGCATGCCCTTTTCCTTCAGTGCGCGGATCGCCAGCGTCGGCGCAAGGTCCGCCACGCCGACAAGTTCCATATCCTTTTGCAGCGCAACGCCGTCCGCCAGTCTCTGTCCGATCGTGCCGTATCCGGCTACGCCTACCCTGATCTTTTTTGCCATTTTATGCTTTCCTCCTCAAACATGTGTCGGTTTCAACCTTTCATTCCGCCGGCAGACACGCGCGTCTAAAGCTTCACGACCGCTTCGTCGTCCACGGCGCGTTTGGCCGCAAGCGCCCATTCCACAGCTTTATAGCCGTCCACAAGCCCCGCGCCTTCCAGCGGAGACCCGCCGGACACCGCATTTGCAAAGCTCTGGATTTCCGCTGTGAAGGTCGGTTCCCAGTATTCGTAAAACCATGTGAGCGCCGACTGGTTTACGCCGTTTTTATCAAGACTGACCACGCGGTCGTTCGTCGGGGTCGTGCAGATGCGCAGGCACCCTTCCGTGCCGAAAATCTCGGCCTCCGCATGATAGCCGTAGGGGCTGTTGCGCGTGGTTTCAAACCAGCCCATCGCCCCGTTGTCAAACCGGCAGAGGATGCCGCAGTTGTCGATATCGCCGGCCGCCTTGAGTCCTTCGTAAGCGTAAACGCCGCCGAGGCCGTAGACGCTCGTCGCGTCCGAACCAAGAAACCATCTTGCCGCGTCGTAATCGTGCGTGAGCATGTCGAACACCAGTCCGCCCGAGGTCGGCGAGAACTTAATAATGAATTCAGAAAGCGACGCAGGGTCCCTGTTAATCATCTTTATCAGCACGGGCGTGCCGATGAACCCCGCCTCGATCTTCTTTTTTGCGGCCAGATACGAGTTGTCGAAGCGGCGGTTGTACCCAACCTGAAACACGCGGATTCCGCTCTTGGCCACCGCCTCGCGGATTTGACGCGCTTCGTCCATGGTCATGGCCAGCGGCTTTTCGATATAGACGTTTTTCACGCCCAGTTTCGCCGCTTCCACCGCCATTTCACAGTGCATCTGCGAATTGCTGGCGATCACCACGCCGTCGAGTTCGGTGTTTTGAAACATCTCGCGGTAGTCGGTGTAGCGGTACTGCGGATGCATCTCGGCGGAAACTTCGTCCAACTCCTTTTCGATGGCGCTGCAAATCGCCGTGAGCTGCGCATTCGGTATATGGAAGCAAATATTGCGGGCGTGGTTCCGCCCGAGACGGCCAAGGCCGACGATGCCTAGTTTTACCTGTTCCATTTCGTTTTGCCTTTCTAACGCTTTACAGTCTGACCGGCTTGCCGCTTTCGAGCGACTCTTTCGCCGCCATGGCGATGAGCACCGGCTTGAGCCCGTCGGTCGCGTTGACCAGCGTGGGCTTGTCTTCGAGCACCGCGTCCACAAATCCCTGCTCTTCGGCAATGAACGCGTCGTTGTAGCGTTCCAGGAAGAAGTACAGCGGCTTTTCGCGCATCACGCCGTCTTCGGTATAAAGCGTGGTCAAATTCGGCGTTTCGTTGTCCGCGGTGACGCATCCCCTGCTGCCGAAGACCTCGACGCGCTGGTCGTAACCGTAAACGGCCTTGCGCGAATTGTTGATCACGCCGATCGCGCCGTTGGCAAATTTCAGCGTAACGATCGCCGTGTCGACGTCCCCGGCTTCACCGATTGCCGGGTCGACCAGCACTACGCCGTTGGTGAACACTTCTGTGACTTCGCTGCCGGAAAGGTAACGGACCATGTCGAAGTCGTGAATCATCATATCGAGGAAGATACCGCCGGAAACCTTCACATAGCTGATCGGCGGCGGCGCGGGGTCGCGGCTGGTCACCATCACGATATGCGGATCGCCGATTTTACCCGCGGCGACGACGTCTTTTACGTGTTTGAAGTTGCGGTCGAACCGGCGGTTGAATCCAACCTGGAATTTCACGCCCTTCTGCTCCACCGCCGCGATCACATTCTGAATCCTGCCGAGGTCGAAGTCGATCGGCTTTTCGCAGAACACATGCTTGCCGGCCATGACCGCATCGTAAGCGATAATCGAATGCGTGTCCGTAGAGGAACACACGAACACCGCGTCGATTGCCGGGTCGTTCACCAGTTCTTTGTAATCGCCGTATACCTTCGGGATGCCGTACTGTTCCGCCAATGCGTTCGCGCTTTCGGCCACGACGTCGGTCACTGCGGCGACCGTGACATTTTTCACACGCGTCATCAGGTTGCCGACATGGAGTTTACCGATGCGCCCGGCGCCGACCACGCCGACCTTTAAGGTTTTCATTTTGGTACTTCCTTTCTGTTACTTCTGGCATTCGTAAATCGTTTCTATTTGCTTCGTCTGTTCGCAGAAAGCACGCTTCCTTAATATCTGCGCGCCTGCGCGAGATGTTCGTCCAGATCGCGCCTGGCTTCGCGGACGCTTTCACGCTCGCTGACTTCAGCGGTGCCGACACGCCACCAGCCGCCGTAGCCCTCCGTCATGGATTTGGGAAGGACTTTGATGTCGATCAGCGTGCTGACGGTTTGTCTTTTACTGTCCTCCAGCGCCGCTTCCAGTTCCGCGGCGGTGCGTACCGTATAGCTTACGCAGCCGTACGCGTGCGCGATGGCCGCATAATCGATGCACATAAAGTCCCCGTTATGGTGCATCCGCTCGCCCGGAACGCGCCTGCGCATCTCGGTGCACATGGCGTCGTTGCCCTGCCCGAGCTGGAGGTTGTTGATGCAGCCGAAACTCGCGTTGTCAAAGAGCAGCACATTGATCTTTCTGCCTTCCTGCACGGAGGTGATGAGCTCGCTGTGCAGCATGTTAAAGCTCCCGTCGCCCGCCATGGCGTACACTTCGCGCTCGTCGCCGATGGCCAGTTTCACGCCGAACGCGCCGCTGACCTCATATCCCATGCAGGAATAGCCGTATTCCATGTTGTAGGTGTTGGGTACGCGCGGCCGCCACATACGCTGCATGCAGCCCGGCAGGCTGCCGCTTGCGCCGATCACGACGGCGTCCGGCGCGGTGAGGCGGTTAACCATCCCCAGCGCGAGCGTCTGCGTCAGTTCACAGCCGACGTCCTTTTTAAAGCGCCGCCAGCTTTCGCTGTTGGGATCTTTCACCTCGGATGCATACCCTTCGCCGATCTCCTTTTGGTCAAGCCGGTCGAGTTCTTCCTGCCAGCGCGCCTTGACCGCTTCGATTTCGCCCTTATAGGCGGCGCGATAGCCGCCGAGCGCACGGCTGAGCGCGTCAAGCGCCAGCTTCGCGTCCGCGATTACCCGCACGCCGTCCATCTTGTACGCCTGAAATTCGCTGACGTTAATGTTGACAAAACGCGCGTTTTCCGGGAAAAGCCATTTGGACGCGGTCGTAAAGTCCGTGTACCGCGTGCCGACGCCGATCACTGCGTCCGCCTCTTTGGCAATTTCGTTCGCCATGAGGCAGCCGGTCACGCCGATGCCGCCAAGGTTGAGCGGGTGCAACCATTCGATCGCGCTTTTGCCCGCCTGTGTTTCGCCAAAGGGGATGTTGTGTGCCTCGGCGAACGCACGGAACTCCGCATGCGCCTCGCTGTAGCGCACGCCGCCGCCGCAGATCATAATCGGCCGTTTCGCGGCCCGAATCAGTTCTGCCGCGTCGTGTATCGCGTAATCCGCCGGCGGGCGGCGCTCGATGCGGTGGACTCGCTTTTCAAAGAAACGCACGGGGTAGTCGTACGCCTCGCCCTGCGTGTCCTGCGGCAGCGCGATGCAGACCGCGCCGGTATCAGCCGGGTCGGTGAGCACGCGCATGGCGCTGATCATGGCGGTCATGATCTGTTCGGGCCGGACGATGCGGTCCCAGTAGCGGCAGACCGGGCGAAACGCGTCGTTGGTGGAAAGCGTCAGTTCGCAGGGCTGCTCGATCTGCTGGAGCACCGGGTCCGGCTGGCGGGAAACATAGATATCGCCGGGAAAAAGAAGAAGCGGAATGTTGTTCGCGGTCGCATTGGCCGCGGCTGTAACCATATTGGCAGCGCCGGGGCCGACCGACGACGTGCAGGCGAAAATCTGTTTCCGGCGCATCTGCTTGGCAAACGCCATAGCCGCCTGCGCTTGCCCCTGCTCGTTTTTGCCGTGGTAGATTTCCAGCGCATGCGCTTCCTGCTGGATTGCCTGTCCCAGTCCGACCACGTTGCCATGTCCCGGCAGCATGAAGACGCCGCGCACGAACCGATGCTCCGTGTCGTCGTAACGAACGTACTGATTTTCCAGGAAACGCACCAGTGCCTGCGCCATGGTCAAACGTACGGTTTCCATTTTTCCCTCCTGTCGCGAAATTCGCATTCCCAAATGTAATATGAGTTCTGTGATATGATAGCCGTAGCCGGAAGGTCAGTTCTCTGCGTCGCTTAAGAACACCGCGCCGGGCTGCAGCATCCAAGTATGCTCCTTTTCGTCGATGCGCGTCTTTTTCCAGGGATCATTCTGCAGGTGGCGAATCCCCCATACATAGCACAAACCGTATCCAGGCGCGGCCGCCTGGCTGTGAAACCCACTCTGTATGACCAGAAGGCCGTTATGCGTGGTCTTGTGGACCTCGCCGTTGGCAAACCCGGCGCCGAATCCCTGCGGCTTATCAAACCGGTAAAAATACACTTCCGGCTGCGGATGGAAATGCGGCGGATAGCTCGACCACTTCCCAGGGAAATTGAGCACCTCGCCGAGCACCATGTTGGAATACGGCGCGTTTTCATAATCGAACACGGTCTTGATGTTCCTGCGCATAGTCCCCTGCAGGTCGTCTTCGCCCGCGCGCTGCACCTGTATGTCCTCCGGCATATAGAATACCGGCGTAAACCCGCGTTCGTTTTTTACCCGCTGGATATAGATTTCACTGTGCCGCACGGCCCGGACCGAAATCTCTGCGCCCGCCGGCGCGTGCAGGCAGCTCGCCTCCTGCGTGAACTCGCTATCGCGCGATACGCGCTTTTCCGTCCCGCTCGCCGCCCAAACGGCCTCCCCGCAAAAAAGCAGCAGCGCCGTCTCCTTTTCCGGTTCGCAAAACGAAGCCTTTTCCCCCGCTTCGAGCACAAGCAGGATTACGTCCATGCCGACTTCTTTCCCTATGCCCTGTTCTAAGGCAAGATACGGGTTTTGCCCGCCCGAAAGCGCTTCTTTTTGTATATACATCTTTTTCGCTCCTTATTGAAAACCAGGGATTGAATTACCGAAACTGCAATGATATAATAACCAGAAAGAACAGATTTACTCAAAAGTCAACAATTAAATGACTATCTTTTACCGTATTATACACACATTTCGCCCCATCCGTCAATGATAAAACAAGCGAAAGGAAGAACAATCTTATGCTCGATCCCAAAAAAGTATTCCTTGGAATCGCCCCGATCGGCTGGACAAATGACGACATGCCGGAATTGGGCGCAGAAAACACGTTTCAGCAATGCGTCAGTGAAATAGCGCTGGCAGGCTTCTCCGGCACTGAAATCGGCAACAAATACCCCGCCGACGCGGCAACGCTTAAACATATGCTGAACGTGCGCGGTTTGCGCGTGGCGTCCCGCTGGTTCAGTTCATTCCTGATCACCAAGCCGCTGGAAGAAAACATAAAAGCGTTTGAAGCGGAACTGAAGTTCCTCAAGGCAGTCGGCACGGGAGCGATCAACGTGTCCGAGCAGAGCCACAGCGTCCAGGGCATGGAGTCCACGCCGATCTTCGGGCACAAGTATATAATGAACGAAGAGGAATGGACGAAACTGACCGAAGGTCTCAACATATTGGGAGAAATCGCCGCTAGGCAAGGTTTCCGCCTTTGCTTTCACCACCATATGGGCACCGTCGTGCAGACTGCTGAAGAAACGGCGCGTCTTCTGGACGAAACGGACGCGAAATACGTCCACCTCTGCTACGATACCGGCCATTTCGTTTTCACGGGCGCGGACCCCGTTGCGATGCTGAAAAAATACGTCAACCGCGTCGGGCACGTGCATCTTAAAGACGTCCGCCTGCCGGTGCTCAAACGTACGCATAAGGAAAACCTCAGTTTCCTCACTGCCGTACGCGAAGGCGCGTTTACCGTGCCGGGTGACGGCGATTTCGATTTTACCCCCGTGTTCGATTTGCTCGCACAGGCGGATTATACCGGCTGGCTGCTTGTGGAAGCCGAACAGGACCCCGCAAAAGCGAATCCTTTCGAGTACGCCCGCAAAGCGCGCGCCTATATCGGGAAGCATACGGGCCTTTAGGCGCGGCATGTGCAGCAGATTATTGTATTTTATACAAACATACTCATGACATATGCAATTTTATAGTACGTTATGGCGTATAAGTGAATAATATTTGTTTATTTATTGACTTTGTCTGGTATTTATGATAGACTGTCAGCGTTAAATCAATTAATTCGCATCACTGTTGCCACCAACGATATTCAAAACCATCAGCCCCGGCAAACCGCCCTTCGGTAGTTTTCAGTCCGGCAACCTCGATTCACCGTTTTTTACTCCCGACGCTGAAACAACCTGCGCGTCCGCATAGGATAGGACACGTTCGTATTCCGTCCATAATCCGGTTCTTTGCTCACGGCAATCGTGAACCTTCTTAATGTTTCCGTTTTTATACGCCCATCTGCCGTCGGAGACGTCCGGCATGGCATTCGTTCAGGACAACGCTCTTCGTATGTCGGCCGGATGACCGGTCGGCAGCACTTTTTCAAACGATTCTTATTTGAGCGGCCAGCGCTCAAAAAATAAAAGGAGGTTATTAGGAACTATGAAGAAATTGTTAGCTCTCTTGATGGTGCTAGCCAGTGTCCTCGTCATCGTAGCCTGCGCCGCGCCGGCGGAAGACACGACTGCTGCCGAACCCGCACAGGAAGAAGCGGCGACGGTCGAAGAACCCGCGGCGGAAGAAACCGCAGCGGAAGAACCGATCACCATCGGCGTATCTCTGTATGCACGCGACCAGTTCATCAGCACGCTGGAACAAGGCATCCTGGCTGCCGCTGAAATCGCGGGCGTCACCGTGGACTCCCAGGAGGCCAACAACGATACCCAAAAACAGCAGGAACAGGTCCGCACGTTCGCTACCAAGGGCTATGACGTGATGATCGTCAACCTGGTCGACACGTCCACCGCGGAAACCATCATTGCGGAAGCCGGCGACATCCCGATCATCTTCGTTAACCGCCGTCCGGACGACTCCATCCTCGTCGAAGGCAAATACGCCTATGTTGGTTCGCAGGAATGGGACGCCGGCAAGATGCAGGCTGAATTCCTCGCCGAATACTTTGCGGGACGCACCGATCCCATCAACTACGTGCTCTTCATGGGCCAGCTGGGCCTTGAAAACACGCAGCAGCGCACCGAGTCCGTAAAGACAGAGCTTGAAAACGCCGGCTTTACGCTCAACACCGTGTTTGAGGACACGGCCAAATGGGACCGCGCGACCGCGATGGACATGATGCAGACGTTCATCGGCACCGGCAAATCGTTTGACTGCGTCATCTGCAACAACGATGAAATGGCGCTTGGCGTCGTCGAAGCGCTGAAGGCCGCGAGCTATGACCTGAGCACGCTGCCGGTCGTCGGCATCGACGCGACCGACATGGCCTGCGAATCCGTCAAGAACGGCGAAATGGCCATGACCGTCTTCCAGGATGCGGCCGGGCAGGGTTCCGCCTGCGTAGAATTCGCAACCAAAGCCGCCATGGGCGAGCTGACCGAGCTGTTCGGATGGGTTCCGTTCCAGCCGGTGACCATCGACAACGTAGACGATTTCATGAGCTGACGAATTCGCCGGAAACTGAAATCGCATTTGTAAACCACGGCAATCCGGCGCCCGTTTCCGTGGCGCCGGATTGCCAAATCATCACCCGATGCAAAACCCTGCATTCGTACGACAATCAAAATCGGTTTATTCAAAAGTACAGGACAACGGAGGTGCGCGTGAAGTGAGCGATTATGTGCTCGAAATGACAGACGTATCCAAGAGCTTCCCCGGCGTTCAGGCGTTGAAAAACGTGTCGTTCCGGTTACGCCCCGGCACGGTGCACGCGCTCATGGGAGAAAATGGAGCCGGGAAATCGACGTTGATGAAATGCCTGATCGGCCTGTATCAGATGAACAGCGGCAAAGTGCTCATCAACGGCCAGGAAGTGCATATCGCGAACCCCCTGGAGGCTTCCAAACACGGGATTTCCATGATACATCAGGAACTTTCTCCGGTAACGGAGCGTTCGGTTGCGGAAAACCTGTTTTTAGGCAGACCGCCTATGAAAGCCAAGGTGTTCGTTGACCATAAAAAACTCTACCGCCTTGCACGTGAAACGCTGCACGGACTCGGTATCGAAATCGATCCCTACGAAAAAATGGGAAACCTTACCGTCGCAAAAATGCAGATGGTGGAGATAGCGAAAGCGATTTCGCAGGACGCATCGATCATCGTCATGGACGAACCGACCTCGTCGCTGACCAGCATCGAAGTGGCGCAGCTTTTCGGCATGATACGCAATCTTCGCGAGAAAGGCGTTTCCATCATTTATATTTCCCACAAAATGGAAGAAATTTTTAAAATCTGCGACGACGTCACCGTGTTCCGCGACGGGCATATGGTCGGCTCGGACCTCGTGAGCAACATGAACGTCACCAAACTGATCCACTTGATGGTGGGACGCGATCTGGACGCTATGTTCCCCAAAATAGACTGCCCGATCACGGACGTGGTCATGGAGGTGCGCGATCTTGCCTCCGGCGACCGTTTCTCCGGCATCAGCTTCGATTTGCGGCGGGGTGAAATCCTCGGGTTTGCCGGTCTTGTCGGCGCGGGGCGCACCGAGGTGCTCGAAACCCTCTTCGGTCTGCGCACGAGGACCGCAGGCACCATCACCATCAAGGGAAAAGTTGTCGAAATCAAGCGCCCTGCCGACGCGCTCAAGCACGGTATGGCAATGCTTACCGAGGACCGGCGCGGCACCGGCATCATTCCGGTTTCAAGCGTCGCGAGCAATATCGTGGTAGCCAACCTCAAGCGGTACGTCCGCAAAAGCGGCCTGATCAATCACCGCAGAATTTCATCCGACGCAAGAGAATTCATCAAACGCATAGAAATCAAAACGCCTTCCAAGGATACGCTGATTCAGGACCTGTCCGGCGGCAACCAGCAGAAGGTGCTTGTAGCGCGCTGGTTACTGACCGGGCCGGACATCCTGTTCGTAGATGAACCGACCCGCGGAATCGACGTCGGCGCTAAAGCGGAAATCCACTCTCTGGTTACCAAAATGGCCGGCGAAGGCAAGGCCATCATCATGGTTTCTTCGGAGATGCCGGAAATCCTCGGCATGTGCGACCGGGTCCTCGTGATGCACGAAGGCAGGCAAACGGGCATCATCGACCGCTGCGACGCCACGCAGGAGCGCATTATGGAGTTTGCCACCCGCACCGACGACGACCAGGACGAACTCGAATTCAAGGCGATTTGACAAATTAGGAGGTAATATTATGGAATCCAATGCTGTCTCGAGAAGGCGGTTTGACGCCAAGGGTTTCGTCAGCAAGTACGCGATGTACGTAATTCTGGTCGTTCTGATTGCGATCTTCGGGTTTGCCGAGCCTGCGTTCTTTACCGGCAGGAACTTCGTAAATATCCTGACTTCCGAGTCCAGCCGCGGGCTTTTGGCTCTTGGCGTCGCGTTTTGCATCATCACGCGCGGCATCGACCTTTCTCTTGGTTCGGTCATGGCCGTTTCTTCGGTCTTCTCCGCTGCGCTGGTGCAGAAGCTGACCTATTCCACGCTGATTATCCCCGGCCTTGTGAATATCCCGCCGATCCCCGCATGGGCCGCCGTGCTCGTCGGTCTGGCGGTCGGCACGTCCTTCGGTGTACTGAACGGTTCGCTTGTTGCGTATACGAAAATCCATCCGTTCATCGCTACGCTGGGTTCGATGACCATTGCCCGCGGGCTTGCGCTTTTGTTCACCAACGCATATCCGGTGCCGATGCTGCGCGAGGATTTCACCATCATCGGCCAGGGATCTCTGTTCGGGTTTTTACCGAATATCGTTTGCATCTTCCTTCTTATGGCCATCGTCGCCAACGTCCTGCTCAACCATACGCGATTCGGTAAAAACATGTTCGCTGTCGGCGGCAACGTTGACGCGGCGCGCGCCTCCGGCATCAATGTCGAGCGGACGCTCGTTCTTGCATACACATGGTCCTCGTTCTGCGCAGCGCTCGCCGGCGTAATGGTGACCGCCCGCAGTGCCTCCGGCATCGCGTCTCTCGGCGAAGGCTACGAACTGGACGGTATCGCGGCGGCCACGGTCGGCGGCGTTTCTCAGACCGGCGGCGTGGGTTCCATTGTCGGCTGTATCGGCGGCATTCTGGTGCTCGGCGTCATCAACAACGGGCTGTTGATTCTCGGCGTTTCGCCTTATCTGCAGAAGATCATCAAAGGTGCAATCATCGTCATCGCCGTTGTCTTCGACATGCGCAAAGTTGCACGCAAAAAATAATCTGTATATACATATGGCCGCGTGCGCGCTCAACGGACGGGGCGCGTCAGGAACGCGGCCAGTGCCGGCGCTTCCGTCCCGTTTCTCCTTCGGGAATGAAGCACATACTCCTCCTGAACCGTTTGCAGCCGTACGGACAGCACGGCTGCAAACGGTACCTTCCTTGCGTACCACTTCCCCTTTCCGCCCGATTCGCAACTTCTGAATGTTCTGCATTTCTTCCAATGCTAATTTGTTCAATTATGGAGGCAATTTCGTGAAAATCTGTTTTAACCAAGCTACGACAATGAAAAACTCGACGTTGGAAACCGATTTGGTTTCCTGCGAAAAATATGGATACGACTTTATTGAAATCCGGCTGGACAAGCTGCATGATTACCTAACCCGCCATACGCTGGGCGACCTCAAGGCGTTTTTCGACTCCCATCATATCAAGCCTTTCGCCTTCAACGCGCTGGAGTTTATCAGTTTCCGCGATAAAAAGGGGTTTGAGCAAATCATGAGCGGTTTGAAGTTCTGCTGCGAGGCGGGGCGGGTCATCGGCTGCAGCCGCGTCGTCGTCGTGCCGACGTTCGACGTTGGCAACAAAACGATCGGCGAAATCCGCGAAGAAACCGTCCGTGTCCTTCACATCATGGCCGACTATGCCGCGCCCTTCGGCATGCAGCTTGCATTTGAATTTGTGGGTTATCCGAATTGTTCGGTCAACACATTCGCGCAGGCATACGATATTGTGAAAGCCGCAGACCGCGACAACATTGGCGTTGTTCTCGACTGTTTCCACTTCCATGCTATGGGTTCCCGGTTTGAGAGCCTAGAGAAAGCGGACGCACGCAAAATCTTTATCCTCCACCTGGACGATTCGGAAGATTTGCCCGTCGGCGCGGCAAGGGATGATAACCGCTTGATGCCGGGTGAAGGGGCGATCGATCTGAAGCGTATTCTTACAACGCTTAAAGCGCTCGGCTACGACAGCATGGTATCCATCGAGCTGTTCCGTCCGGAATACTGGGATTGGCCGGACGATAAGAACATCCGCATCAGTTACCAAAAAACATGCGAAGCAATTCGATCCTTCTTCCCGATCGGCTGAGTACCGTATCCGAAAATACTATTTCCCCCATCAGTTATCAAGAAAGTGAGTGCAATTTGATCAGAACGCTGCTATAATATCCCTATTGCTGTCAACACGGCAGTCTGCCGCAACAGCGAATGACAAGAAGAAAGGATTACCCTGTGAGACTGGATCGACTCAACGATATGGAACAATATATACTGGATCATGGCTCTTCGTCTCTGGAGGAGCTCTGTCAGCAGTTTAATGTCTCCATGAATACCGTGCGCCGCGATATAGCCGATCTGGTTCAGCGCGGTCATCTGAAAAAAGTCTACGGCGGTGTTTCCGCAGGTACCAGACCGCCGGCCGTCATTCCGATTTCCGAGCGTTCTCTGCGCAACGACGACGGCAAACAGGCCATCGGCAAGCTGGCCGCAACGCTCGTGCAGGACAACATGAGCATCTTTCTGGACTCAGGGTCAACGACGATGCGCATCCTGCCATATCTTGCGGAAAAACGAAACGTCACCGTCATCACACACAGCCTGATGGCGCTCTACGAGGCGGCCAAATACACTTCGTTGCATGTGATTGCGCTCGGCGGCATGTATAATTACGTCACCTCGTCGTTCGTAGGCGCAAATACGCTTGACGAGCTTTCCAAAATGGCGATCAATCTCGTCTTTCTCGCCTCCACCGGCGTCACTCTTGAGCGCGGCCTGACCAACACAACCTACTTCGAGGTTGAAGTAAAGCAGTCCGTCGCCAAGCAAAATAAAAACCTTGTTCTCATGGCCGACCATACAAAATTTGGTCACGACGCGCTCCTGACCTTCTGCAGCTTCGAGGACCTTACAGCGGTTGTGACCGATCAGCCGCTGCCGAACTCTTATATGAGCGTGATCCATCGGCTTGGTATTCAGTTGTTGACCCCGCCCTCCGAAAAGGCGGAATAAAGCGCTCCCCCGAAACCGAACCGATATCGGTCGGCGCCGGATTCTGTTGTCCAATGCGAATCCGCTCGTTTATAAACAACCGCAAAAAAGTTTAAGACTGTCGGGAGGCGCTAGGGTATGTTTCTCAAGTCTGAAAGATGCAGTATTGCCGGATCGGTTTGCAGCTTGAGACGAAAAACACAGGCGCAGTGGTACTGCGCCGAGGCTTTTCAACGAAAATATGCATGTCGAAGCAGCGGAAATGTGCTTTTGTGATTTTAGAAACACTCCCTAACCTGAAGAGTTTCAAACACTATTTAGCCGGCAAAACCTCCCGTTTCGGGTGGTTTTTTGCCGTGCAAATCAGCGTACGCCGAAATGCTGTCGTCTTTCGGCGGGCTCGCGGGCTGCATTGGCGGGGACGGACCGGACCGAAAAGCCTTCGGATTTATTTGTGTGTCAGTACGATGGGCAGTCGTCTGTGTCAATCAAGCCCCATGATGAATGCGTCGTTGCATACCGCCTCCAGCGGCAGAGTTCGTATCGTCCCTTGCGCAAAGGATTTGCGTATTCAGCCCGCTTAAAACGTCGTCAGCGTTTTCCCGAGCCGTATGATGGCGTCAATCTTTTCCGGTTCTTCAAGGAAACAATCCCGAACGATTATCCGGACGCGTTCCGGCGTGCATTCAATACAGATCGGCACTCTGCCGTTCCAGGCCCCAATCACCGGCCGGATCCGTTCAACAAGCGGCTGTGCGCTGTGCGCCTTGTTTTCAAACGCAAGACAAGTCATTTCGCGCTCGCAGAAGGCGGTTCGTACGCTTGAAAACTCCGCCGCGCCCGGAAATGCACGCTTCATCTGTGTGATTGCGGTTGTGCGCACCCATTCGGGCAACGTTTCAAAACCGCACTGCGCCATAGAACAATAGAGCGCAAACGCGGGGCGCCGCTCATCTTTTTTATCGCACAGCCACTCTGTTTCACGCACTGTACCGGGATTGCCTGTTTCGGCATTACCGCTCTGCACGGGCATGCAAATACGCAGGATCCAGTCCTCCGATTGTACCGTGTGTCCCTTTTCGTTCCCATTATCCCAGAAACGCAGTTGAAACCCATTTTGCGCACAGTATTGCCGCATCGAATCCTTAAGCCGTTTTTTCCGAGCAGCGTCCACGAAGAACACGCCTGCAACAAATGCCGCAACACAAATAAACACGATTGCGCTCAGCGTAATCTCATTCAAAGCGACCCCTCCCGCTTCAATACAGCACCCACAAAAGACACTATCACTTTTCTTTATCATAACCGACTCTGCCTGTAAAAACAACGACAAAATGTTCCATCGTCCGTTGCTGCTTTATTTGAACCGCCGAAGTTTTTCTTGAACTTGCAGGCAGGGCGCATTATAATGTTTTTATTCGTTACGAAAGGATATCCCGTATGCCGGAAAGCAACTGATTCCAATTGAGTACGCGGCGGCAAGCCGGAGTTTATTCCGGCCTGTTTGGTAATCGCGATTTGGAATCGGTCGGTATCGATACGGGTTTGTTTTATGCCCGCAGAAGGTATCTTCTGCGGGCTTTTTCCGTTCGGCAGCACGCCGTTATACGCGGCGCCCCGATTCCTCTCGCGGCAAAGGACACCGAAAGGAATCGATATGTTGCAGATTCACTGGGCTGTCTTCGTTGACGCCCTTCCTTGCTACTATAAAAAATGCACGCGCTGCGGCGGCGAACGGTTTGAAAACAGCGGAACATTCCGTGTCAACGCAAACGGAAAACAGCTTGACGTCTGGCTTGTATGCCGCTGTACGGAATGTAAATCTACCTGGAACCTCAGCGTATACGAGCGCATCGGCCAAAAAACCCTCGGCGAAACAACGTATGTCTCACTTCTGCGAAACGACGCGCCGCTTTCAATGCAAACCGCGTTTGAACGTACGCTGCTTGCACAAAATCACGTACAAATCGACGTCGCATCGCTTGTATGGCGCGTGTGCGGAGAAAACGTACCATACGGTGAGGCGGCACGCGTGACCGTATCTTCGGAAAACGACCTGCCTCTGCCGGCGATAAAGGTCATCGCCCGAAAACTTGGGCTTTCGTCTTCCTGCGTTAAGAGACTCTTCACACGCGGCATGCTGCAATTCGACGGGAATCTTAAGAAAAAAGAAACCGGACGCGGGTTTTCGTTCTTGCTGACGCAGAACTGGACGGGCTGAATGCGAAACAGCATTCCACTTGCACAGCGGAACGCCCGCATGCTATCCTGTCTAAAAGAACGCTGCCGGTTTTATCGGCGGCAAAATAAAAAGGAGAAACAACATGCTGGAATATAAGTTTGACACGCAGCTTCTGCTGGAAGGCGAAGACCTCTCGGAAGACGAAATCAACGCATTCATTACCGAGAACCTCGAAGGGGACAGTCTGCTCGCCGTCGGGGACGAACAGCTGATCAAGCTCCATTTTCATACCAATTCTCCCTGGGAACTTTTGGAGTACTGCGCAACGCTCGGTGAAATCTATGATATCGTTGTTGAAAACATGGAGCGGCAGTCAAACGGTCTGCAGGGATAAGCCGCGCGCCCGCCCCGGCACCCGGAAAATAAGCGCATACCCTCGCATCAATAAGCATTTCCTTGTTGCATCGACGGCATAAGCAAAACCAAGTTTTGATTATGCCCTTCGGTAATCGCGGAATACGTAAAACACGAAAAGAGAACTCCCGGCACGGGAGTTCTCCGTCTTTTACGCCTATTGCAATGTCCTGATAAAAGCCGCTTACTCTTCCTCCGGCTTCTCTCGGTACAGCACAAACTTCCTGCCGATGCATTGTATCACGTCTGCGCCTGTGCGTTCGGCAAGCAGTTCCGCCGCCTGCTTTGCCGTGAGCGTGCTGGTTTCGAGAACCGCCAGCTTGATAAGCTCGCGTTTTGCCAGCGCCGCGTCTACGCTCTGCACCAGGTTTTCACCGATATCTTCTTTGCCGACCTGAAAGATCGGCTTCAGCGTATTGGCGGCCTTTCGGAATACCGCACGTTCTGCTCCGGTCATATTTGATTTCCTCTCCCGTTTATATCATACTTGCGCTTGATTATACCACAGAAGTAAATGAAACGCGAACAAGCGCTGCGCGCCGCAGTCAACGCATATTGTGTTTTCCGGCCGGTACGTAAAAACCTGCGGAGATTGATTTTTCACGAGAATGCAAGCATTGCACCTAAAAGAAGCCTGCATTTGTCAAAGCCGTTCCCGTCAAAACACGTTTCCTGTTTTGGCGCTCTCTCGTGCGTATGTCTTTGTTCTCCTTCCACTATTTGGCACTCCACGCAGTCCTGCAGGATTTTTCTCGGCAGGATTCCACAGAAAAGCCCCCGCAATACTGCGGGGACTGTGCCCGTCAAAAAACCGATTATTTGATGGTATAACCGCTCTTTGCCTCTCGTCCTTCGCGTTCCCGGGCGCCAAAGCGCACAAACAACCCACCTGAAAAGGGCGATGGTGTTGTGCCGGAAAAACGGATTACGGGCTGCGGCTCTTAACAATTCCGAAGGCTTTTTGGCAAACTGAAGTCCCCGCAGTACTGCGGGGACTTCGCTTGCCGGTTTGCTTTGATCAATACACCTTGCGTTTAACGTAGGTCGTGTGCAGGATCTCATGCGCCTTGTGCGAGCCGGGCTTTTCCAGATAGCTGTCGTAAAGCTCCTTGACAAAGGGATTCTCGTGGCTCTTGCGCAGCGCCATGTTCTTATCCTCGCTGTAAAGCGCTTTGGCGCGCTCGGCGCGCAGATCTGTGAAGTTACGCACGTAGCCGGGCTGATGCGGCTGGCCGCCGCCGTTGACGCAGCCGCCGGGGCAGGCCATGACTTCGATGAAGTGATACTCCGCTTCACCGGAACGCACCATATCCAGCAGTTTATGCGCGTTTTCGAGGCCGCTCGTGACCGCAACGCGCACCTTGGTGCCCGCAAGGTCATACTCTGCCTCCTTGCAGCTTTCAACGCCGCGGACGTCCTTGAACTCCACGTTGTCGAGCGGCTTTCCGGTCACGATTTCCGCAACGGTACGCAGCGCCGCTTCCATCACGCCGCCCGTCGCGCCAAAGATGTGGCCCGCGCCGGATGCAACGCCCATGATGGGGTCGAACTCTTCGTCCTTGAGATCGGTAAACATGATGCCCGCGCGCTTGATCATGCTGCCAAGCTCGCGCGTAGTGAGCGAAATATCCACATCGGGCACACCCGCCGCGTTTTCGTCGTCGCGCGTGCACTCGAATTTCTTAGCCGTGCAGGGCATGATGGACACGACGAAGATATCCTTCGGATCGAGCCCTTCCTTCTCGGCATAATAGGTCTTGGTCAGCGCGCCGAACATCTGCTGCGGGCTTTTGCAGCTCGAGAGGTTCTCGATCATGTCCGGATAGTAATGCTCGCAGAATTTGATCCACCCGGGCGAGCAGGAGGTGATCAGCGGCAGTTTCCCGCCGTTGTTCAGACGTTCAAGCAGCTCGGTGCCTTCCTCCATGATCGTCACGTCGGCGGCAAAGTCTACGTCGAATACCTTGTCGAACCCGAGACGACACAGCGCCGCGACCATTTTGCCCTGAACGTTCGTGCCGATCGGCATATCGAAGCACTCTCCGAGCTGCGCACGCACGGACGGCGCGGGCGCTACGACCACATGCTTCTTGGGGTCCGCCAGCGCTTCCCAGACGGCGGCGGTGTCGTCGCGTTCCATGAGCGCACCGGTCGGGCAAACGGTGATGCACTGACCGCAATTGACGCAGGTGGTCTCCGCCAGCGGCAGGTCAAACGCACAGCCGACATGCGTGTCAAACCCGCGCTCGTTGGTGCCGATAACCGCAACATGCTGGTTATGCTTGCAGACCGCAACGCAGCGGCGGCACAAGATACACTTGCTGTTGTCGCGCACCAGATGCGGCGCGCTGCGCTCATACTGGGGTTTCAGGTCCTCGCTGCCGCAGAATTTATACTGGTCTACGTCATATTCCTTGGCAAGCGCCTGCAGTTCACAGTTGCCGTTGCGCGAGCAGGAGAGGCAGTCCATACGGTGATTGCTGAGGATGAGTTCGAGCGTGGTTTTACGCGCATTGCGAAGTTCGGGCGTGTTGGTGACGACTTCCATTCCGTCAGCGACCTTGGTCACGCACGCCGCCGCATGGCCGCGTACGCCCGTCGCCTGGACGAGGCAGATACGGCACGCCGCAATTTCGTTGATGTCCTTGAGGTAGCACAGCGTCGGGATGCGGACGCCCGCTTCGCGCGCTGCTTCCAATATTGTAGCGTTGGCGGGAACCTTTACTTCGATCCCGTTGATCTTAACAGTTACTTTATCCATGTTCCTGCCTCCTTACTTCTTTGAAATGGCGCCGAATTTGCAGCCTTCCATACAGGCGCCACACTTAATGCACTTGCTTTGATCGATCACATGCGGCTCCTTGACCTTGCCGGAGATCGCGCTGACCGGGCACTTCCTCGCGCAGAGCGTGCAGCCCTTGCACTTCTCGGGGTCGATTTCGTAATGCAGCAGGTTCTTGCACACGCCCGCCGGGCAGCGCTTGTCGACCACGTGCGCTTCGTATTCGTCGCGGAAATACCGCATCGTGGAAAGTACGGGATTCGGGGCCGTCTGTCCCAGCGCGCAAAGCGCGTTGTTCTGGATATAATGGCAGAGTTCCTCCATTTTGTCCAGATCTTCGAGCGTACCTTTCCCTTCGGTGATTTTATTGAGCATTTCGAGCAGGCGTCGCGTGCCGATGCGGCACGGCGTACACTTGCCGCAGCTCTCGTCAACGGTGAATTCAAGGAAGAAGCGCGCGACGTCCACCATGCAGTTGTCCTCGTCCATAACGATCAACCCGCCGCTGCCCATCATAGAGCCGATAGCCTTGAGACTTTCATAGTCGATCGGCGTGTCGAGATGCTCCTCCGGGATGCAGCCGCCCGAAGGACCGCCGGTCTGCGCAGCCTTGAACTTTTTACCGTTGGGGATGCCGCCGCCGATATCGAAGAGGATATGCCGAAGCGTCGTACCCATCGGGATTTCCACAAGGCCGGTATTGTTGATCTTGCCGCCGAGGGCAAACACCTTGGTGCCCTTGGAGCAATCGGTGCCCATAGCGGCAAACCATTCCGGTCCCTTGACGATGATCTGCGGAATATTGGCCAGCGTTTCGACGTTATTGATGATGGTCGGCTGTGCAAACAGACCCTTGTTCGCCGGGAACGGCGGCTTGTTGCGCGGTTCGCCGCGGTTGCCTTCGATGCTGGTCAGCAACGCCGTTTCCTCGCCGCAGACGAACGCGCCGGCGCCGAGGCGGATATCGATATCGAAACTGAAGTCCGTTCCGAAGATGTTCTTGCCGAGCAGTCCATATTCGCGCGCCTGATCGATCGCGATCTGCAGACGTTTGACAGCAATCGGGTATTCCGCGCGGACGTAGATGTATCCGTGCGTCGCGCCGATGGCATAACCCGCGATCTCCATCGCTTCGAGCACAGCGTGCGGGTCGCCTTCCAAAACGGAGCGGTCCATGAACGCGCCGGGGTCGCCTTCGTCGGCGTTGCAGACCACGTACTTCACATCGCATTTGTTATTCGCTGCGAACTGCCATTTTGTCCCTGTCGGGAAACCCGCGCCGCCGCGTCCGCGAAGACCGGAAGCTTTCATCAAATCGATGACCTGCTGCGGCGTCATCTCGGAAAGCGCCTTGCCGAGCGCAACATAACCCTCGACGGCGATATACTCGTCGATATTCTCCGGGTTGATCACGCCGCAGTTGCGCAGCGCAACGCGTTTCTGCGTCTTGTAAAACGGCGTGTCGGAGAGCGAGGTCACGCCGTGCGGCATGTCCGCGTCCTTGGGGTTATAGATCAGCCGCTCCACCGGACGGCCTTTGAGCAGATGCTCGCTGACGATTTCGGAAACATCGTCCTCCGTCACACGGCTGTAAAACGTGCCTTCGGGATAAACGATCATAATCGGGCCGAGTGCACAAAGCCCGAAGCAGCCGGTCTGCACGACCTTGATTTCCTCGTCGAGTCCGAGCTTTTTGAGTTCTTTCTCCAAATGCTGACGGATTGCCGGACTGCCGCTGGACGTGCAGCCTGTGCCGCCGCAGATTAATACATGTGAACGAATCATGGTTTTCCCTCCCGTTATTTCTCGCCGATCGTGTATTCGTAAACGGGCGTGCCGCCCTTGATGTGTTCGGACACCACCCGCTTGGCTTTTTCGGGGGTCATCTTCACATAGGTTACCTTTTCCTTGCCGGGTTCATATACCTCGACGATGGGTTCGAGACGGCAAATCCCGATACAGCCGGTCTGCGTAACGGTCGCTTTTTCGGTTAAGCCCTGCTTCTCCACTTCTTCCACAAGCGTATTCAGCACGGGACGCGCGCCGGCTGCGATGCCACAAGTCGCCATGCCGACAACGATACGAATGTCGTTCTGCCCTTCGCGCAGCGCAACTTTCCCTTTCATTCTTTCGCGGATCTCCGCCAGTTCCTGCAGTGATTTCATGTTCCTCGTCCTTTCCTCATTGTAAGAGTGTGTATTCTAAACTGCCATAATGCGATACAGATGTCATATCTTGTTTTATTTCCTGTCCTGCTCCGGTTTCCCGTCGCCGATAAACTCGTTTACCCAGGAGAGAACCTCCGGGGAATTCAACGGCACGCCGCCGAGTATTTCGCGCATCTCCGTGGTGGAAAGGCGCTTTTCTCCCGATTCCGATCGGTAAAGATACGTCAGGTCCAATTCGGGGCTGCCCTGTATCAGCGTAACCAGCGTGGACGCCACGTCGCCAAGCGGCGCACAGTCCACGTGTTCGGTGTGAAACGCCGCGCAGACGCACGTCCCGTGCGCCCCACCGGATTCCCCGGCCTGACGGGATTCGATCGAAAATGTCCCGCCGGTTTGCTCCGCAGCCAGTCTGAATAGCGGCAGGCCCATGCCGACCTTTCGCGTAGTTCTTGTCGTGGTAAAGGGGTCGGCCGCCGCCGCGGCAAAAGCCGGGCTCATACCCGTACCGTCGTCCGTAATGGTGATACGCAGGACCGCTCCCGTCTGTTCCAGTAAGATTTCAAGGTGCTTCGCGCCCGCTTTCACGGAATTCTGCGCAATATCCAAAATGTTGAGCGAAAGTTCCTTCATAATAGCGCCTGCCCTCCGCCTCACATCCCCGTTAAATAATCAATCAGCGCTCCGCGGACCGTCTCCTCGCCCGCGTTTTTTTCACAGGCCAGCTCGATCTCGCATCCCGGATCGGCAATCTCCCAGAGGCGGTGTGCGTCCGAGGAAACGATCTTTCGCTTCTTCCTAAGCCGCGGATAACGGGCTCCGAACGCCGAGATGTTGGCTTTCTCACGATACTCCACCGCCGCGAACGCCGGCTGTTCCGGCAAATCGCCCAGCACGGCAATTATGCCGTTGCTTTCGCGGTCAACATGCGCCGGAACGGGCGCGCCCTGAAACGTCCTGACAAGCGCCGCCGCCTGCCCGATGGAAAGCTTTGTCGCGTTGATCAGCAAATCCGCTTCCTCGCCCAGAACTTCGTCTTCGTCGCCAATCAGCATCTGTCTGCCGAAAACGCTCGCCCGGTTCGGAAAACGCACGCGCTTTTCCTCCACTTCCGCGGCAAAGCCAAGCGCGTCCTCCAGCGAACGGAACAAACAAAGCAAATGCACGTCCTCGCTCGTTGTAAGCTCCATACCGGGTACCGGGACAATGCCATACTTCCTGCAAGCCCGGAAAAATACCGCACAGTTGCCGCATGCGTTATGATCGGTCAGCGCCGTAATCTGCAGCGCGTTGAGCTTGGCCATTCCCGCGATCGAATGCGGGGTCATGTCGTCGTCCCCGCAGGGCGACAGGCACGAATGGATATGCAGATCGCAGGAAAACCGGCTCATAACAGCCGCGCAATTCCGGCGCAGAGCGTAAAGGCGGATTCCTCGCCGCCGAGAATGTTTACACCTTTCTGCTCGGCCAGTTCGGCAACGCCCGCGTCGGGCTTGACGCCTTCCGCTAAAACAATACAGCTTACGTCGGCAAGCGACGCCACCGCAACAATATTGGCGTTGCTCATGATCGTCACCCATGCGTCGCCCGTATTCGCGCGTCCCATGACCCAGCTGAGCAGGTCGCCCGTATAGCCGCCGCCGACCGTCCGTTCCCCGTTTGGTACAGAGAAAGGCGTCAGCTTCAGCGCGCCGGTCAGTTCGCTCACGATCATTTGGGCTTCTCCTCCGGTCCTTCTTTCGCTTCCGTTTCCGGCTGCTCCGTCGGGTCCTGTCCGTCCGGCGGCTGGTCCGCCAGTTCGTGGATGCGTTCGCGCATGTAAACGATGCACTCGTCCACGCTCCGTCCGCCGAGCACGACGTCCTCGGCAAACGCACGGCAGGTCGGCGCACCGCAGGACCCGCAGTCCAGCGCGGGCAGCGACTCCGTCAGTTCGTCGATCTCGCTCATCTTCTGCATGGCCGTCGTACGGTCCTCGGCCAGCTTGCCGACGGGAAGATATTCCAACTCATGCGAAAAGAGCATTTCCTTCGGCAGATCGTCCGGGTTCTTCTTCGGCAGACGGTTCTGCGACACCGGCAGATACCGGCGCAGCGCCTGCATCCGAACCCGCGCGATATAGGGGTTTTCCACGGTTGCAACCCCGCCCACGCAACCGCCGGGACAGGCGTTAAGCTCCACGAACCGAAGCAGCGGAAAATGCCCCGTTTCGATTTCGTCGAGTACCTTAATGACGTTTTCGATGCCGTCCGCGGCAAGATAGCGGTCGTTGAACAGGGCGCTTGCCTCTCCTCCGGTACTCGCCCAGCTCATACCGATCATACCGCTCTGAGAATACGCTTTCGGCGTTTCGCCCTTTTTCATCACGCCGATGAGCTTAAAATACATATCGCTGATGGAGACCACATAGTCCACATAGCTCTTCTGCCCCATAAAACCGTTTTTCACATAGCTCGCCTTTGCCGGGCAGGGCGATATGAACACGACGGCCAGATCCTCCGGCTTGAGTTCCGGATGCTTTTTCAGCGCTTCTTCGCGTGCCAGCCGTCCGGCGACCTCGATCGGCGGCATCATGGGAATCACGTGGTCGCACAAATAGGGAAAGCGCAGCGTGATAAGGCGCACCACGACGGGGCAGGCGGAATTGATCACCGGATAGCGCACGTCCGCACGCTTGAGATACCGGCGCGTGTATTCCGTTACGATTTCCGCAGCGCGCGCCACTTCGAACACATCGTCGAAACCAACGTCGAGCAGCCCTTGCAGCACGTAGTCCACATCGTCGAGTTCGCCAAACTGCCCGTAAAATGAAGGCGCAGGCAGCGCGATGCGGTATTTCTTCGGGTCGATCTCTTCAAATTTATCAAAGTTCGCCTTTTTTGCCTGATACGGGCAGCGCCGGATGCATTCGCCGCAGTCGATACACACGTCAGAATTGATGACAGCATGACCGTCCCGGATGCGGATCGCCTCCGTCGGGCACCGTTTCAGGCAGTTGGTGCAGCCTTTGCATTTATCGATGTCCAGCGAGACCGAATGCTTGTATTGATCCATAACCGGTAGATTCGCCTTTCCGCGCTCCCCTTTGCGTCTGTATTCCAGGCGTTTTTCGGGGCGCTTATGTCCGGCGCGCCGGTAAACGGCGTTGCCCCGCGCTTTGCGCGGCCTTTTCTTAAGAAACGTGAACCTTCATTGTGACCGTCGTGCCTTTGCCGATTTCTGTGTCGATCTTCATTTCGTCCGTATAGCGCTTCATGTTCGGCAGGCCCATCCCCGCTCCGAATCCCAGCGCACGGATGTTGTCCGGCGCTGTGGAATACCCTTCCTGCATGGCAAGATCAACGTCCGCGATGCCCGGCCCGCGGTCGGCCAGGATAATCGTGATACAATTCGGCTCCACGCGTACGTCCGCAGCACCGCCGCGCGCATGTACGACCATATTGATTTCGCCTTCGTACATTGCAATAGATACGCGGCGGATCGTTTCCGCCGGAAAGCCGAGCTGACGCAGCTTGTGTTTGACTTCAACAGACGCGGCGCCGGCGGAAGTAAAATTATCGCCGTCCACGTCGTAATGGAACTGCAGTGTTTCCGCCATCGCGCTCAGGCCTCGTTCCCAAGGCCGTTTGCAAAAAGCTTCCCGCAGGCTTCATACATACGGTAGCAGCTTACCAGCACGGCGATATGGTTCTCGCCTGCCAGCGCGACAATCTCCGGCGACGGGCGTTTCCCCCGCACAAACACGATACAGCGCATATCCATCATCATGGCCGTGCGCACGACCTGCGGATTGACAAGCCCCGTAATCAGGACCGCCTGGTCCTTCACATAGGCGAGCACGTCGCTCATCATGTCGCTTCCGCAGGCGCTGTGTACCTCTTCGTCAAGCAGCGTTCCGCCGTAAAGCACTTCGGCGTCCAGCAGGTTCGCGATCTGGCGTATTTTCATCGGTCTCCGTCCCTTCGCAACAAACTTGGGCGGTCGGTTCAGTTATATTTTGCTAAGATACCCTTGATGTCCGCGGGCACGAGGCGGCCGTAGACTTCGTCGTCCACAACGATGACCGGCGCGAGGCCGCAGCAGCCGAGGCAGCGGGTCGCTTCCAGCGTGAACACGCCGTCGGGCGTGGTGCTTCCGGCCTTGACGCCAAGCTGTTTTTCCAACTCTTCCAATATATTCTGGGATCCCTTGACATAGCAAGCCGTACCGAGACAAACCGCTATGCGGTGCTTGCCGGTCGGATTCAGCGAAAACTGCGCGTAGAACGTAACGACCTGATACACTTCCTCAAGAGAGATATTTAGGCCTTCGGCGATAATGGTCTGCACCTCGATGGGCAGATAGCCGTAAAGCTCCTGCGCCTGCTGCAGAATCGGCATCAGTGCGCCCGGCATATCCTTGTTTTCCGCGATTATTTTCCTGAGCTGTTTTTCCTGTTCCTGTGTCCCGTGGAACGGTACCACAGTCTTCTGCTTTGCCATATTCTTCCTCCTCGGTTTGGGTTCTGGAACCCTCATGGTATGTCATTTCAGACCACGTAAAATTATAACATAGCAAGAATATTTAGGAAAGCTAAAAATGCACCAAAACGGTGTAAATCCGTATATTTTTATCGATTTTCATATATTTAATAACGTCTTTGACAGTCGAGCGGCCGCACGCCTATAATAGAGGTGCGAAACCGTACGGCCTGCCGCACTGGGTTCGCGGTCGCGTCGGCCGGAGGTCGGGCCCCAGTTATGCTGAATAGATGGGAAGGAAAATTTATTATGCGGATTCTTGTCACCGGCGGCGCAGGCTACATCGGCAGCCACACCGTTTTGGAGTTGCTCGACGCGGGGTACGACGTACTCGCCGCCGATAATTTCTGCAATTCCAAACCTGCCGTAATCCGGCGGCTGCAGGAGCTCGCGCCAAAGCCGTTTACTTTCGCGGAATGCGAACTAACCGACGCACAGGCCGTAACGGACCTGTTCGCCGAAAATCGCATCGACGCCGTGATTCATTTTGCCGGCCTCAAGGCCGTCGGTCAAAGCGTTAAGGAGCCGCTGGCATATTATCATAACAATCTGTCCTCCACGCTGAACCTGCTGTTTGCCATGCGCAGACACGGCGTAAAACGCTTCGTTTTCTCCTCCAGCGCCACGGTCTACGGCGACCCGGAAATCGTTCCGATCCGCGAAGAAGCGCCGCTCAAGCCTACAAACCCCTACGGGCACACCAAGCTCATGATCGAACAAATCCTGAGGGACGCTGCCGCCGCCGACCCCAATCTCAGCGTTGCGCTGCTTCGTTATTTCAACCCTGTGGGCGCGCATCCGTCCGGGAAAATCGGCGAGGATCCCAGCGGTATCCCAAACAACCTCATGCCATATATCACACAGGTTGCCGTCGGAAAGCTGCCCGCGCTGCACGTATTCGGCGGGGACTACCCCACGCGCGACGGAACGGGCGTGCGGGATTATATTCATGTCGTCGATCTGGCAAAGGGACATGTTTGCGCGCTGAAAAAAATGGAGAGCGGCAAAGGCGTTTTTGTTTACAATCTCGGCACCGGCGTTGGTTATTCGGTGCTGGAGGTGCTGCGCGCGTTTAACGCCGCCTGCAACAAAACGCTTCCTTACGAAATCACGGCCCGTCGGCCCGGCGACATTGCCGAGTGCTATGCCGACCCGTCCAAAGCCGAAAAAGAACTAAGTTGGCGCGCGGAATTCGGCATTGCGCGGATGTGCGAGGACGCCTGGCGCTGGCAGTCGCTCAACCCGAACGGCTACGAGGATTGACCGCATTCCCCGGCACTGCCGGCAAACCGCCGGTGCATCCTGCAATAATATTAAAAGGAGTTTTTTTGATGCAGAAACCATCTCTTGTCGTCATGGCCGCCGGTATGGGCAGCCGCTACGGCGGACTCAAGCAAATCGACCCGGTCGGGCGGCACGGCGAAATCATCATGGATTATTCGCTGTTCGACGCGATGCAGGCGGGCTTTGAGAAGGTCGTATTCATCATCAACCATAAGATCGAACGGGATTTCTACGAAGTGATCGGCCGCCGCGCGGAAAAGCACATGGAAGTGCACTATGTCTTCCAGCAGCTCGATACTATGCTGCCGGATGGATTCTCCGTTCCGGAAGAACGCGTCAAGCCCTGGGGGACGGCGCATGCCATCTATTGCTGCAGGGACGTTGTCCACGAGCCGTTCGCCGCGATCAATGCGGACGATTTTTATGGCCGGCACGCCTTTTCCGTCCTGTACGACTATCTGCGGACCGCAAAGGACGGCGAAAAATACGATTATTCGATGGTCGGCTATCTTGCAAAAAACACGCTCACCGAAAACGGTCATGTTGCACGGGGCGTCTGCGAGGTCAACAGCAAGGGCGAGTTGGTCAACATCGTCGAGCGTCTTCGTATTTATAAAACGCCCGAGGGTCCCGCTTATACGGAAGACGAGGGCAAAACCTTCGTCCACTTCCCGGCGGACAACCTCGTTTCCATGAACTTCTTCGGCTTCACCCCGGGACTATTCGGTGAATTGGAAGCGCGTTTCCCGCAGTTCCTTGCCGAAGCGATGGAAAGCAACCCGCTCAAGGGCGAATTCCTCATTCCGCAGGAAGTCGGGCATATGCTCCGCTCGGGCAGGGCAAACGTGCGCGTGCTCTCTTCCCCGGACCGCTGGTACGGCGTGACCTATCGCGAAGATAAGCCGGATATCGAGCGCGCGCTGAACGAAATGACGCGCAGCGGAATATATCCGGATAAAATGTTGCTGGAATAGTCCGTGTCTCCGGTTCAGCATGTTCATGCAAAAAAACGGCCGGAACGGATATGCCATACAAACGACCGGAATATTGGGCAAACAGAAAAAGCGGCCTTCGCCGCTTTTTCCATCCGGAGCCAACGTTCCGATTCGCGCTCCTTTATGATCCATTGCGTAAAGTCGCTTAGTTTCCGTTTCCGGAAGAAACGAACGGCATAACATAGGATGCCGCGTTGCCGCCGGATACATAGGCATTGCCCCCCGACGCAAGCGCGTTGCCGTCGGAGGCCGCTTTTGTGGGATTGCAGGCTGTCAGCGCAAAAACGCTGAGCAACGCCATTGCCAGCAGGATGATCGATTTCTTCATATGAGTACCTCCAAATTTATTGTTGCAATTCTATCGAACTATGTGTACTATATGTGTTAGTACACATGAATGATAGCTCCTGCGATGGGAATTGTCAAACGAAAGCATGTGATTTATGGTAAAATTCATAAAAGGGTCACATTTTATGATAACGATACTAAGAAAAACTTCCTATACGCGGATTTCGCGGATACTAACAGACGCCTATCTGGGGCTTGTGTTTTTGGGACTGCCGCTCGTTTTCCACCATCTGTATTTCGACATTACGGAAACCAAGCAGGCGTTTTTCCTGATCGCAAGCTTTGCATATATGCTTGCGCTGCTGATTGCGCGTATTCTTTTCCCCCGGGGCTGCGGCGTTCCCGCCGTAAAGCCGCGCATTCCCGCCGCCGTTTGGGGAACGGCGTGTTTTTTCCTGTGCATGCTGACGGCAGGCTTGCTGAGCGCGCACCCCGAAACGTCGTTTTTTGGCGGACAGAATCGTTATCAGGGTATTCTGACCGCGTTTACGTACGCCGCAATCGTCCTCGTTCTTTCAACACAGAAGCCCGACCTTCGCGCTGCGGAATCCGGACTGCTTCTTGGAGGCGCCCTGACCGGGATCCTCGGGCTGCTGAACCACTTCGGGGTCGATCCGCTCGGATTTACCGCCAACCTTTCCAGTTCCGATAAAGGACGTTTTCTTTCCACGATCGGCAATCTCGACTTCTACGGCAGTTTTTTCTGCATTGCGTTTCCCGTTGCGCTGAACAGCTTTGTCCGCGCGGGATCGAAACGCGCGCAGGCGCTGTCCGCCGCCGCGCTTGCCGCCGTTTCTTTCGGCGTACTGGTCGCGGGCAGCGATGCGGCCACGCTGGGACTGATTGCCGCCGCCCTTTTTCTCCCGCTCACGCTTTTTGCCAATCCGCGCGGGATGCACCGGTTCTTCCTCGGTTGGGCGGCGTTCTCCCTCTACGCACTGGCCTTTGGCCTAGCCGGGAGGCGCCTGCCCTCCGCGACCTACCTCTCTTCGTTCACTTTTACGTTTGTTCAGCCGGGTTTTGCCGGTGCTTTTACGCTCGTATGCTTCGCTGCGGCGCTTCCGCTCCGGCGCATGCCCACGCAGCGGCTGCAACGCTTTCAAAGGCCCTATATCATCATGCTGCTGCTCGCCGCCCTCGCCGTTATACTCGGTCTCATTCTGATCAATACGGCGTTCAAGGACCTGCCGCTCGGCGGTGCGGAGCGATATCTGCGCTGGAGCGACACATGGGGTACCGACCGCGGCAAAATCTGGAGTTGGTGTGCGCGCCTGTACGCCTCTTTTTCTCCCGTTCAGAAGCTTATCGGCGGCGGTCCGGGCGTCGTATACTATATGGACGCGCAGAACCAGTTGTTCACGGACGCCGCCCTCGATTCCGCACATAACGAATATCTGCACTATCTGCTGAGCATCGGCGCGGCCGGCTTAATCGCTTATCTGACCGTGCTGACAGCGTCCCTGCGTTCCGGTATACGCAAGGCCGCCGATCCGGTGGCACGCGGATTCACGGCCGCTCTCGCCGCCTACGCAGCCCAGGCCGTGGTAAGCATCGCACAGCCTGCGTCCACGCCGCTGGTTTTTGTAATCATCGGCCTGCTTGCGGCAGGAAAACGAAACGGAAACGATTAAAGCGCTGCGGAAATCGCGCTCGGCGCATTGCTTTACCCCTCCAAAACAGCGTACACAGGATGCGCAATACCCTGCCCGTTATCGATATCGAGTATTACGATTCCCCTGCATGCAATCAAAGACAGTCCCCGCGGAATAGACGTCCGCGGGGACTGTTTGTTCGTTGCGTTCTCGTTACGGTACCGGTGTTCCCGTCGGCACCGTAGTGCTTGGCGTAACATATATTGCGGCTACATAACACTTCACGCCGCTGTCGACCACCTGTATATAATAGAAGTCGCCGGTTTTAAAGTAGATCAAAACAGCGTCTCCCTTCACAATTTCGCCGATCGGCGTATTATCCTCCGTGGTTGGGACCGTCCTCAGCGCAAGCTTGCTGGCTGAAACCGTACCCGGAATGGTCCCGGCGATCGCTTTTGGCGTCGGAGTGGCGGATTCGCCGGGCAGCAGCCCCGCCTTATCGACGAATTTGATCGCAAAATAACCGTAAAGGTTCTCCTTGACGACCTTGACGAAATAATAGTCTCCGTCCGCCTCATAAACCTTAAGCTGTGTGCCGGATGAGTATTTGCCCAGAATATCGTAAGACTGGCTGGGCCCGCCCCTGAGCACGACGCCGCTGGCATTGAGCGTGCCGTCCAGCGCGGACTGCACCTGCTCAGGACTAGGCGTCTTCACCGCAGGCGCCGGCGTATCGTCCTGTTTGGGCGTCATGGTGGCCGTCTCCTCGGGTTCCGCAGTAATCTGCGGTGTTTTCTCCGGCTCAACATAATCCGTTGCCTGCGCATCGACCGGCGCGAGAGAGGGCGTCGGCGTAATGGACGCCGAGATATCGCCGGTGTTGTCGGCGGGCGGGTCGTCTTTGGAGTTTCTCATCGACCAAACGATGAAGTAGATGCCGACCAGCATCACCAATATGATGATGCTCAGCACAATGTACCCCAGCGGCGTAATGCGAATGGATCTTCTTCTCATTGTTTTCCCCCAGATGCTTGAAAAGGCGTGTCATCTGCACGTCTATTATGCTGCCGAATGCCTATGATGCACAGTATATTATTTTTCGAGCATATTTCAAGCGTTTTCTTTATAATTTTAACAAAGCGTTTCAACCTTTTTAAAAAGTGTTCACTTTTATGTAATTTTCCAGCGGGTTGTTCCCCGTTGGGAAATGCGGCTCTTGTTCAGAAACGCCGCAACATGCGAAGATGCAATTCCCTGCGATTCCGGCGCAACGCGCTCAAAGGGATGCTGTATTACAGGCGGAACGAACCTGGGTTCCTGCGGAGCCTGCTCGAAAACCGCGCGCGTAGCGGACGTATTGTCGAGCGGCTGCCTGACCATCATGAGCGCCCGCGAATCGGTTACAAGACCCATACATACCCTCCCTGCGTCTGTCGGTTTTACTGTTCGGACTCTCCGCAGCAGCAATTCTGCTCCGCAGGCGCTTCCCTCGGCATTTCCTTCTGATATTCGCGCGCAATGGCAAGAACGGCGCGCTTAATCAGCGAAACGAATTCCTGCGGGCTCGTTTCGGGCTGTTCACGGAGCCAACGTATCAGCGCAACGCGAAACGCATCCGTATAAAAAGTTGCGTAAAAATCGTGGTCCGCATTGTTGCCGAACGTTACTTCAAACCGCTCCCGTGCAATCGGGTGGATGATCTCACTGAAATAGTCGGAAAACGAATTTTGCCCCTGCACCGCGAATGCGTTGATGTAGAACGCGCGGTTCTCGTAAAAATACGAGCAGATATCTTCGTAAAACGTCCATTCGTTTTCATAGTCCTGCTCATAGATGCGAAGGACAAATTCCGTATAAAAAATCCAATTGACAAGATCATACTTGTCCCGAAAATGGTAATAAAACCCTTTGCGGCTCATGCCGCACGCCTCACAGATATCGCCGACGGTGATCTTTTCAAGAGGACGCTCGGCCATCAGCCCCTTGAGCGCATTGGCAAGGGCATGCTTGGTAATCATGGATTCCGGCATGTCTTCTCCCCCCTTTGATACAGTATAGCAAATTTTCCGGCGTTTCTAAAGTCCACGGCGCGGATTGCGCCGTCCCAGCATGGCGTGCACAGATTGCGCATGCTATAATTATATATACTTTCAGGGAAGGGCGGCGCTATCGTGAATCGTGAAATCTATGTCAGCAAAAGCTGGTCCGCAGCGGATGTCGAGCTGCTGAAAACGGAGTTCTCTCTGATTAACCATCGCTCTGCGACGCGCTTTGCCTGCGCGTGCGCCGAACGCGCCTGCCGGCGCAACAGCGCAGACCGGCGCTGCTATGCCGCAATTCTCGCCGCGCGAAGCTGGTCGGACGGATTATCCGACGCCGGGGACGTACACGCCGCGGCATTGGCCGCGCGCGAAGCTTCCCGGGAAGCTTCCGTGCCCTCCGAACAATTCGCATGCCGCAGCGCCTGGTATGCCGCGGATACCGCAAACACGGCAGGCAGCGCGGCGGCCGCTGCCGACTGCGCCGCAAAAGCTGCGCCCGACCCCTTGTCTGAACGCGCATGGCAGTATGCGTATCTGCTCTCCATGCTGCAAACCATACCGGACGGACTGCCGAAGCTATGAGAGCACCACATCCTGTAAATTCCGCCGGGGCCGGCATCGCCGAATGCAGCAACGCTCTGTCCCCGGAGGTACTCGCGCTCTACCGGGAAGCAGGTTGGACGAACGATACAAAACAGCCCGAACTGCTTAAGAAAGCGTACCGAAATTCTCTTCGTGCTCTTTGCGCCTTCCGCGGCTCATCGCTGGCAGGCGTCGTGCCGGCAGCCCGGCGATAAAACGGACATTCCCAGCCAGCAGTTCATCCCGGCCGCTTACCCCCGGCGGAACCCATGCAGCGTAAAAAAAATCTGCCGGAGCCGGACATACGGCGTTTGACAGATTTTGATAACAGGATCAAAAAGCAATTCAGTCGCTTTCAGATATACCGTCGGATACGAATCCAGTAATCATGTGGTTTTGATCGGCGACACCCGGCCATTTTTGACCGGTTTTTTATTTTCCCGCGAACCCGGCGGTGGGAACTTCCCCACTGCAGATTTCAAAGTAGCGCGACGGAACCCCGCCGTGCACCGCGCTCCGCTTTAGATATGCTGACGTTTCCCGTTCTGAGAATCCCAGACGGCGGTAGAGCGCAAGCGCCTTTCTGTTTTCCGGGTTCGGATCGACCCATACGCAGGCCGCGCCGTTTACAAACGCTTGCTCGATCGCATATTGCAGCGCCGCGGACGCAATTTCCCTGCCGCGCGCTTTTGAAAACAACTTAATGTCGAGCACTGCGGCGTTTTCGTGTGCCGTGTCAATGCGATAATAACTCTCGCCGCAATAGCCTATGCCTTCGGCAAACACGCTGTAGTGCTCCAGAAGCGGTCTTTTGCTTGCAATCCGGTCATACCAGCGCTCCATGGATTCCGCCGTCGCGTCAAGCCCATGCGGAAAGCCGACATATTGCATCACGTCGCCGTCGTTCCAGAGCGCACGGACATTTTCCAGCTCCTCCCGCCTTGTCGGCCGGATTGTTATTTTTCCTTCGTACAAAACCAATCCTCCGTTTCAGAATCACCGTCAGGCGGGCAGGGCTCCGTTCACCACTCAAGCGTCAGGCCGACGCCGACTTCGCGCGCGTCGAACGCGCCGACAAACGCGGCCTTAACCGCAAGCGACGTACAGTGACAGGGGTAAACGAGCGAAACGCCCAGTTCTTTGAGCATACGCAGCGTTTGTTCAAGCGCCGTCCCGGTCTCAAACAGATGAAACCCTCCCAGAAGGCCCGCAACACGCGGTTCGGCACAGAGGCGCTTCGCCGCGGCGACGGTATTGCAAACGCCCGCATGCGCGCATCCGCTCACCACGAAAATCCCGTCCGGGACGCGCAGGGCAAGCGCCGTATCGTCCAGCAGGATATCGCAGATCCAAACGCTCCCGTCGCAGGCGCATGTTTCGCCGACGGCGCGGTCGGCTTCAAACGGATACACGCGCGGAATCTCGCCAAGATAGCACACGTTTTCCGAAACCTGCATTTCATCCGCCGTCAGCACCGCGTCCACCCGCCGCGGCAGTGTTTCCAGCGTAACGGGGCTGCCTGCATCCAACCCTTCGTAGCGTTTCCGCCAAAAGGCGTTCGGGTGTGCAATCAGCCGGACGGGCTGCGAAAACCGCTCGAAATAAGCGGGGAGTCCGCCGGTATGATCGATATGCCCGTGCGAAAGAACGATATCCGTCACGCGCGACAGATCGAGTTTCAGACGCTCTGCGTTTTCGATGAACGCTTCGGAATAACCCGCGTCGAACAGGATGGTACGCGCGCCGTCTTCGATCAGATAGCTCACCGCAGGTTCTCCGAGATAGTAGCGGTCGATATAGGTGTTGTTGTCCATCAGGACCGTCAGTTTCATTGCTTTCGTCCTCCGCGGTTCAGTTTTTCCGTCCCGTCCAGCAGGGAGCGTGCCATGTCGAACTCGAATTGCGTCCCCAAAACGAGCGCGGCTTCATCCATGCGGTATTGCGGATTATGATGCGGCCGGTCCGCCGCAATAGCCGCGTTTCTTGTCCCCAGTTCCGCAAAAAAGCCCGGCCTGCCGTCGAGAAAATAGGAAAAATCTTCGCCGGGCATAATTACGCCGATGCGCTCGGCCTTCTCCGGTCCGAAACGGGCCGCAATCCGCTCCAGCGCGGCTTGCGCCAGCGTTTCGTCGTTCACCACGCTCGGATAACCTTCCACCCACTCCACGCCCGCTTTGCAGCGATGCGCCGCGGCGACGCCCTCGCAGACGGCGGTCAGTTCGTCTCGGATCAGGCTGCGCGCTTCCTCGCCGAACGACCGGATCGAGGCGCTCAGGCATACGTCGTCGGGGATGATATTATACGCCGTTCCGCCATGGATTTCGCAGATGGAAACGACTGCGGGGTCTTTGGGTGCGACGCGGCGCGAAACGATGCTCTGCGCGGCGGTGACAATCTCGGAGGCCGCGACGATCGGATCGACGCAAAGCTGCGGGAAAGCGCAGTGTCCGCCCTTGCCCGTAATTCGTATTTCCGCGCGGTCGACGTTCGCGGTCAGTACGCCTCCTTTGATCCCGAACACGCCCGTGGGAAAAGCGCTGGAAAGATGCACGCCTATCATCGCGTCCACACCGTCCGCCGCGCCGGCTTTCACCATCTCGATCGCTCCGCCGGGCGGCAGTTCTTCCGCATGCTGGAAAAAAAGCCGCGCCTCGCCGCAGAAAGCGCTCCTGTTCTGAGAAAGCAGCGCCGCAAGTCCCAGCAGCATGGCCGTATGGCCGTCGTGTCCGCAGGCGTGCATAACGTTAGCCGTCTGCGAACGGTACGGAAGATCGTTTTCCTCCGGCATCGGCAGCGCGTCGATATCCGCGCGGAACCCCAGCACGCCCTGCCTGCCCGGTTTCGTTCCGAAGATATGCGCAACCAGTCCCGTCTTTGCCGGGCGCTCGAACACAATGTCCATTTCTTCCAGCGCCTGCGCGATGAACGCCGTCGTCTTATATTCCTTAAACGAAACTTCCGGGTGCGCGTGCAAATGCCGCCGCCATTCGATCAGCTTCGGTTCCAGTGCGGCAACCTCCCGCTCCAGATGCATACCGTTTACCTCCGTCAATAGCATTCCGGCCCGTCCTGCTGGGCCGCGTCGTAGGGCGTAATCACCCACTTGATGCAGTCTTCCTTCTGTCCGGCAAAGATATCATAGCCACGGATTACGTCGTTGAGCGGCGCACGGTGCGTGATCATCAGGTCCGTGTCCAGCCGGCCCGCCTCGATCAGGCGAAGGATATCGCCGCAGCTGTTGGCGTCCACGCCGCCGGTTTTAAAGGTGAGGTTCTTACCGTACATCTCGTGCAGCGGCAGCGTCTGCGCGTTTTCGTACAGCGCAACCACAACGATCACTGCGTTTGGCCGCGCCGCGCGCCAGGCCTGTTCAAACGTGCCCGCGGCGCCCGCCACTTCAAAAACCACGTCCGCGCCCCGTCCGTCGGTGAGCGCGCGCACACGCTCCGTCACATTTTCCGCCGCCGGATTCAGCGTCACGTCGCACAGGCCGTTTTCACGAGCAAGCGCGAGCCGCTTTTCATTTACGTCCGCGGCAACGATGCACGCCGGGCCATAAAGGCGCGCGGACATCATAGTCGTCAGCCCCGTCGGCCCGGCGCCGAGCACCAGCGCCACGTCCGCAGGCCGAATCTCTCCGATCCCCGCCGCCCAGTAGCCGGTCGAAAGCACGTCGCCGACAAAGAGCGCCCGCTCGTCGGTAATACCGTCCGGAATACGCGTGCAGCTCATGTCCGCCGTTGGAACGCGGCAGTATTCCGCCTGTCCGCCGTCGATCCGGCAGCCCAGTTCCCAACCTCCTTCAACGCAGTTGTTCACATACCCTCTGCGGCAATAGTAACATTCCCCGCAAAAGCTCTCGACGTTGACCGCAACCCGGTCTCCGGGAGCCAGTTTTTTCACCGCCGCACCGATTTCGACAATTTCGCCCACAAACTCGTGCCCGAGCACAACCCCCTGTTTTGCGCGCGGCACCGCGCCGTTTCGGATATGCAGGTCGCTCGAACAGATCGAAGCGCGCGTCACTTTCACGATCGCGTCCCTCGGCTCCATCAGTTTCGGCACGGGCACGTCCGTCAGGCGTACGCATCCCGGTTTTTCATATACAACCGCTTTCATAATTGCTTACTTCCTTTCCGTTTGTCCTCCGCCGACGCGGTGGACTATCGCTAAAACCCCTGCGCAATCTCCTTTGCACAAACGATCGCGCGGTTCAAAATCGATTCCGGCGGCTCCAGCCCCAGGTCCATCGCGTCCGCAGCCACATAATCGAAACGCGGTATCCCGAAAAAGCTCGTCATGTCGCGCAGGTATTTCGTCCCGTTGTCCACCGGCGATCCCTCGAGCGCGCCGCCTCGCGTGGTCAGAAACAGCATGCGGCTCGCCCTGCATACGCCGAAACAGCCGTTCTGCTCGTCGCAATCGAAGGTAATGCCCTGTACACAGAGATTTTCAATATAGATTTTCAGCAGCGCCGGGAAACTCAAATCCCAGAACGGGGCGGCGATTACAATCCGTTCCGCCCTTTGGAAGCGGTGTGCATATCGAAACCGCGGATGGCCAAGCCCTCCCTCCCCCAGCAATCGCTCGCGCTGCAGGAAAAAACCGCCCGTGAGCGGGATAAGCGGTTCGTCCATAAGGACCAGCCGTTCGGTTTCATAGCCGCCCGAGCGTTCCAGTTCGTTCAGAAACGCCCCTGCAAGTTTTCGCGTGCGCGATTCCTCGCCGCGAATGCAGCAGTCGATAAACAATACGTCCGTCATCGCCAGCCACCCCACTCGGAAAGCATGCCGAGCTCGCCGGAGCGAACCGCTTCAAGCGTGCGCGCACGCGGCGGCACGGAATCAGCCGCTCCCATCGTCTGTACACAAAGCGCCGCCGCCGCGGTAGCCAGAGCCAGCGCATCGGGCGCGTCCGCACCATCCAGAATTTCGTTGAGAAAATATCCGGAGAACGTGTCGCCCGCCGCCGTGGTGTCCACCGCCTTCACATGATATGCGCCGAACCGGGTAACGGCCCCGTCCTTGAGGCAGACCGAACCGCGCCCGCCAAGCGTCAGAAGCACGTTCGTACGCGGGCAGCGCCTTTGCAGCGCCGGGAGGATTTCATCCTCTCTCTCGCATTTTGCGATCGCCGCGCCTTCCACTTCGTTGACGACGAGCCAGTCCAGCAGCTCGATTGGATAGGAAAACACCTTGTCGTTCATCGGCGCGGCGTTGAGCGCAACCATCAGGCCCTTTTGCCTGGCGCGGCGGATGATGCTGCCGACGAGGTTGGTTTCGTTCTGCACTAATACAAGCCCGCGCGTTCCGAACGCGCCGAGCGCTTCTTCGATATACGCTTCGGTAAGCGCCTGATTGGTCCCGCCATAGAGCAGGATGCAGTTCTGCCCTTCTGCGTCCACCTGAATGATCGCATGGCCTGAAACGCCGTCCGACCGTTTCGCGAGCGAACAGTCCACGCCGCACCCGGTAAGCTTTTCAAGCAGTGCGCCGCCGTCGCGTCCGATTACGCCGGCATGTTTGACCTGCGCTCCCGCCCGCGCCGCAGCGATGGACTGGTTAAGGCCTTTCCCGCCGCAGTGATCTTCCATAGACAAGCTGGACTTCGTTTCCCCGGGCTGCACAAACGCGTCCACGCAGTACACATGATCGATGTTCAAGGACCCGAAATTTAATATCTGCGCCAATTTGGGATACCCCCGTTTCTTTTTATATCAATTCCCGTCCGTGCCGTGGTATGATGAGTGCACCGGAGTGTATTTTTAAAAACATTCATCGCAACTAGATTGTACCATAAGGAGCGAACCATTTATGCCGCAATTACAGCCACATATCCGTTTGGACAGCAGCCACGGCGCATGCTGCGCACTTTTGCCAGGCGACCCTGCGCGGCTTGAGCGCATCCGGCCGTTTCTCTCCGGCGTACAGGACCTCGCGTTCAATCGCGAGTTCAGAAGCCTTGCCGGCGATTATAAGGGGACGCGCATGCTTGCCGTCTCCACCGGCATCGGCGGCGCGTCCGCCGGAATTGCCGTGGAGGAACTGCATAATCTCGGTGTAACGAACATGATCCGCATCGGCAGCTGCGGCGCGCTGCAGCCGGAGGTTGGCCTAGGCGATCTGATTCTCGTCTCCGGCGCGGTACGCGACGACGGAACAAGCAAAACGTATCTTGACCCCGTCTATCCAGCAGTTGCAGACGAAACACTGCTCTTTGCCTGTCAGCAGGCCGCGATAAAGCTTGACTTCGCCTTCCACACAGGAATTGCGCGCAGTCACGACAGCTTCTATACCGACCGTGAGGATGAAATCGACGCGTACTGGTCGAAGCAGGGCGTGCTGGGGTGCGATATGGAGACCGCCGCGCTTTATGTGATCGGACGCCTGCGGAAAATCCGCTGCATGAGCATCCTCAACAATGTCGTCGCTTACCGGCAGGACACGCTGGATGCAATCGGCTCCTACGCGGACGGGGAAACGGCCGCCATGGAGGGCGAGAAACATGAGATCCTCACGGCATTGGAAGCATTCGCACAGATTTCCGGCTAACGCTTTTTTTGATAAACGATCTCCGAAACAACGGCTTTTGCTTACTGCAAAAGCCGTTGTCGTTTCTATTTTCCGTATTGTGCCATCAACTCAAACAGCCTTCGTTTGAACGCTTCCCTGTCGATCTGCGTTACGATGGAGGCGTTTTTTTCCATCTGCTTGTCGCTGTAAAGATCGGTCACGGTTTTTCCGCGCGTCAGACTCCCCTTTGTCTCCACGCGCACGCCCGCACGTTTGGCTTTAAAGCAGGAATCGTCGTCGGCATACAGCAGCGTCGCGGGGTCGTGCATACACATGCCCGGCAGCCGGTACCCCCTGGAAAACGCCAGCACGCCCTGCACCACATCCCTCGCGAATTTCGCCTGCGGCGAACCAAAAGCCCCCAGTTCGTCAAGCTCCTCCGGCGTAAGATAAGCCGGCACCGTCATATCCAGTCCGCACATGGCAATGTCCGCGCCGCAGGTAAACACCATGTCCGCCGCCTCCGGATCGACATAAATGTTAAACTCCGCGCTCGGCGTTACGTTTCCGCCGACGGCCGCACCGCCCATAAGCACGATGCGCTTGATCAGCTTCGGCAGTTCCTTATATTTTGCAAGCGCAAGCCCGAGATTTGTCAGCGGGCCGATCGCAACAATTGTCAGTTCGCCGGCATAACGCTTGGCCGTTTCATAGATCGCATCCCATGCGGGCAGGCGCTCCGCTTCACGTTTGGGTTTCGGGACCGCGAGGCCGCCCAGCCCGTTCTGTCCGTGCACGTAATATGCCGTGACAGGCTCACACATCATCGGCTTCGCAGCGCCGCGGTAAACGGGGATATCCTCCATGCCGGCCAGTTCGAGTACGCTCAGCGCGTTTCTGGTGGTTTTTTCGATTTCCACATTACCCGCAACGCTCGTCACGGCAACGAGTTCCAGAGTTGTTAGGTACCTGGAAAGCAGGATTGCAATCGCGTCGTCCACGCCTGTATCGCAGTCCAGCAGCATCGGCAGTTTACGCATGCTCCAGCCCCCTTCCCGAATATGCTTCCGCAGCCTCCGCAAGCAAATCAACAAATCTTTTTCGGTCGATATCCATGATGCACCGGACGTTTGCAGGTTTTTTCAACAGACCCAGCGGGTCTCCGACGGTCGCGCCGCGGCAATAGTCGCCTGTTGTTTCTATCGCCACATACATATCCTGGAACGTCATAATCTCCGGCCTGATCAGTGCCGCGACGGCGACCGCGTCGTGCACAGGCGCGCCGGGATAGCCGATACTGCGGTGAAACCCGTAGAAGAAGTCCAGCCACTCGGCGACGACCTTTGCCACGGGGTTTCCCAGCGCGCGGATCCGTTCGAAATCCTCCGGAAACACCAGCGCCTTCTCCGTCACGTCCAGTCCGGCCATGGTGATCGGCAGTCCGCTGCAAAAAACAATATCCGCGGCTTCCGGGTCTACCAGTATATTAAATTCCGCCGCGCACGTCCAGTTGCCGTAGGCGATTCCGCCGCCCATCATGTAGATATGCCGTATCTTGCTTTTCAGATGCGGATACAGCAACACAAGCGCCGCAACATTGGTCAGCGGCCCGGTCGGGATGAGTACGACGGGCTCGCCGCTTTCCTCGATCACTCGCGCCATCAGCGCGCATGCGTCGATATCGGCCGGTTCCTGCTTCGGTTCCGGCAGTGCCGGACCATCCAGGCCGGACTGCCCGTGTACCGTAGGCGCGATGATCGGGTCGGCCACAAGCGGTTTGACACGACCCGCGGCAAGCGGGACGTCGAGCCCGATCAGCGTCATAATCCGCCCCGCGTTATAGGTTGTTTTTTCGATTGTCTGGTTTCCGCAGACCGAGGTCACCGCCTTGATTTCCAGCATAGGGCTGGCATTTGCCAGCACCCATGCAATCGCGTCGTCATGGCCCGGGTCGCCGTCCAGAATCACCGGTATCCTCTGCATCATTCCTGTACCTCAAGCTGCGCTTTTTTCGCTCTGTGCTTTTTCACCTTTTTGAGCGTGCTGGCGGCATAAAGCACCAGTCCGAGAATTGTCACAACGTACGGAATCAGCGACACAAGATAACTCGAAACGCCCTGCAGTCCGCTGACTTTTGTCCGCAGCGCCTGCGCAAGGCCGAACAGGAGCGAACTGAGCATCGCGCCGACCGGCTCGCCGCGGCCCATTGCCTGCGCCGCAAGCGCAATAAACCCGCGTCCAGCGACCATGCCGGAATTCCAGCCCTGCGAATAATACATGGACATAAACGCCCCGCCGAAACCCGCAAGCGCGCCGGAAATGGCGATGGCGATATATTTCATCTTCAGCACGCTCACGCCGACGCTCGAAGCCGCGTTGGGATTCTCGCCAACTGCGCGGATATTGAGCCCGAGCGGCGTTTTATAGAGCAGCAGCCAGATGAGCAAAACCGCGAGAAACGCAACATACGTAAGCACCGAATGCCCGGAAAGCACTTCCCCCAGTACCGGTATATCCTTGATCAGCGGGATGTTAACCGTCGGAATCAGAATGTTCGGGCTGACCAGAGCGCCGGTGTTGCCGCGCATGCCGGTGAACATATACAGCAGGAAGATCGTCCCGCCGGCCCCCATCATATTGACCGCTATACCGGCTAGGATGATGTCCGTTTTAAGTTTGAGCGCAAAGAAACCCATCATCAGCCCCAGCAGGATGCCGACGAGCATCGCGCCGATCACGCCAACGAGCCAGCTTTGCGTCCAGTAGCTGAAAAGCACCCCGAACAGCGCCGAAATCATCATGATACCTTCGAGGCCGATGTTGATCACGCCCGCTTTATCGGCGATCACCGCACCGAGCGCCGCAAACAGGATCGGTGCGGTGATGCGGATCACCGAAAACAAGAATTCCGCCTTGAAGATAGTTTGCAGAAGCTGACTAAACATTCTCGGTTCCTCCCTCCGCCGACGCCGCTTTCGCAAGATCGGCCCTTGTGTTGCGAACCACAATTTTCTGACGGTATCCGGAGAGGAACTGCTCCGCTGCAAAGAAGAGGAAGATGGCCGCCTGGATGATATCGATCATCTCGCTCGGCACGTCGCAATAGGTCGCCATAAGCTGGCACCCCTTGTTCAGATAGGCTATGAAGAACGCGGCCAGCGGAACAAACAACGGGTTGTTCTTCGCCAAGATCGCAATCGTGATGCCGGTCCAGCCGTAACCCGGGAGTTCTTTCCACAGGAACGTCGAGTACCGCCCCAGCACTTCGATGCTGCCGCCCATACCGGAGAGCATGCCGCCGACAACCTGCGCAAGCACGATCGTTCCGCCGACTTTCATGCCGGAATACTTGGAAAACGCCTGGTTGACGCCGATCATGCGGATGGCATACCCCCAACGCGTGCGGTACATAAACAGCGCGACAATCGCGACGAATACCAGTGCGATGATGAATCCCCATGTCAGCTTGCTGCCGCCGGATACCAACGACTGGATCTTTGCGGTTTCCGCAAACGGAAACGTCTGCGTGGACCCCTTGCTGCGGTCGGCAAAATTATAGTTCAGAAAATGAAGCACGACAAACATGCAGACATAATTCAGCATGAGGCTCGTAACCATTTCGCTTGCACCGAGCTTGACCTTGAGCAGTGCGGGCACCAGCATGATGATGCCGCCGACGACAGCGGCAACGGCGATGCAGAGCACCGCATGCAAGCCGGTGTTCATATGGATGTAAATTCCGCACAGCGCGGCGACAAACCCGCCGACCATCACGATGCCCTCGCCGCCAAGGTTGAACTGGTTGCTTGAGAACATCACGCAGACAGCTAGGCCCGTAAAGATCGTCGGAATCATGGCCGCGAGGATCGTGTAGAGCCCCTGCGTATTAAACGAGGCCAGCCCGCCCTTCATCGAAACCAGCGGCCCGATCAGTAAATACCGCAGCGCCGTCAGCGGCTCGTCCGAACTGAGAAAAATGAAGATCGTACCGACCGCGAGCGCCAGCGCAATCGCCGCCGCGCCGCGGACCAGCTCGAACAGCAGCATCCGTTTACCCTTCATGACATACCCTCCCGATCTCCTCGTCGCTCTGGCGCTTCAGCCCGAGCATATATTCACCCATCACGACGTCGTCCAGATCGGACGTGTCCTCGAAATAGGCGGCGATCTTTCCGCCGTAAAGCACGATCAGACTGTCGGAAAGCTCCATTACCTCGTTGAGGTCGGCGGAGACCAGCAGTACGGCCGCGCCCGCGCGGGACAGATCGACCAGCTTCTTACGGATAAACTCCGTCGCGCCCACGTCGATGCCTCGCGTCGGCTGGTCGGCGATGATCAGCGTTGGATCGCTCGAAAATTCGCGCGCCACAACCACCTTTTGGATATTGCCGCCGGAAAGCATCTTAACCTTCTGCCGGCGGGATTTGCAAAGCACCGTGTAATCCTCGATCAGCCGGTCGCTTTCCGCATGGATCGCTTTCATGTCAAACAGCGGACCATGGTTGAAGCGTTTTTCCGTAAACCGATCCGAGATGACGTTTTCCTCGATGGAAGCGCTCTCGGCGATGCCGTAGGTCATGCGGTCCTCCGGCACCAGCGAAACGCCGAGCCTGCGGATGCGATACTGCGGTTTTCCGATGATATCCTCGCCGTCAACGCTCGCCTCCCCGTCGTCCGGCGTGTTGAGGCCGAAAAGCATGTCCACCAGCTCGCGCTGTCCGTTGCCTTCAACGCCGGCTACGCCCAGGATTTCGCCCTTGCGCACCGCAAACGAGACGCCGTCAAGCATACGCTTGTTCCATTCGTTGGTGTAACGCAGTCCTTCTACGCGAAGCACCACGTCCGTAGGATGCGGCGCGTCTTTTTCCACGTCCAGCACAACGTCGCGCCCGACCATCAGGCGCGAAATCTCCTGCTCGGTAATGGAAGCCGTCTCAAAAACGCCCATGGTTTTACCGCCGCGCATGATCGTAAGCCGGTCTGTAATCTGTTTGATTTCTTTGAGTTTGTGAGAAATAAAGATGATTGTGTATCCCTGTTCTTTGAGATGAATCAGTTCCTTGAAGAGTTCCGCCGTTTCCTGCGTAGTCAGAACCGCCGTCGGTTCGTCAAGGATGAGAATTTTTGCGCCGCGGATCAACGCTTTAAGGATCTCTACCTTTTGCTTCATCCCAACGGGGATGTCCATCACCTTCGCGTCCGGATTGACCGCCAGATTAAACCGTTCGGAATATTCTTTCGTGATCTCCAGCGCTTTCTTATAGTCGATCAGCACGCCGGATTTTTTCGGCACCATCCCGAGCACGATGTTCTCCGCGACCGTGAGGCTTGGCACCAGCATAAAGTGCTGATGCACCATGCCGATGCCGTGCGCAATCGCAGCCGTCGGCGAGGTCAGCAGGACCTTCTCATCGTTTACGATGATCTCGCCTTCGGTCGGCTGTTCCATGCCGAAGAGCATCTTCATCAAGGTCGATTTCCCCGCGCCGTTTTCTCCCATCAGCGCGTGGATTTCACCACGGCGCACGAAAAAATCCACCCCCTGATTTGCGGCAATGCCATTGGGATACACCTTCGTAATACCCTTCATCTGAACGATGGTTTGGTTATGTTCCATAGACTGGGTTCCCCCGATTCAGAATTATATGTGATTTTGCCCGTCCCGCCGGCGCAGTTACACCGGTAAAAGATTTTCTTGTTTCAATATTAATAAAACCGCACAATAATTGCAATAACACGCAGGCTTTTCATGAGGCGCCCGCCCGGCGTGCGGCGTATTTTCCCTGTTCCCGCTTCCCGAAAGTGCCAAACGGGGGGAGCCGCTTATAGCTCCCCCCATGTGTGTATAAGCTAACTGTCTGTTTTTACGCAGATGATAGCCGTCCGTTACGGCTGCATGGAATCGCGCAGCGTCACGACGCCGTTGGTATCGTCGCCGATAGCGCTCGAAACAACGATTTCACCGTTCTTGATCGCTTCTTCCGCAGCCACGACTTTGTCCTGGACTTCCTGCGGAGCGATCGCGGCAAAGTTCTTGTCGGTCACAATGCCGACGCCGCCTTCGGTCAGGCCAAGGTTAACCTGCTGGCCCCAATAGGTGCGGCCCGCATCCCATTCGTCAAAGATCCAGACGATGGAATTGCCGACGTTCTTGAGTCCGGAGGTCAGCGTGATGGCGGCAAGTTCGCTCGAAAGAGTCAGTTCCTGGTCGGAATCAACGCCGATGAACCAGGCTTTCCCGGATTCGAGCGCGGCTTCAGCCGCGCCGTTGCCGGACAGGCCCGCAACGCCCCAGATGATGTCGCAGTTGTTGTCGTTAATCATGGAAAGGCCCATTTCCTTAGCCGTCGCGGTATCGACATAGCTGTTGACATAACGGGTATCGACCTTAACTTCCGCGTCGGTCGCCTGAACGCCTTCCAGGAAGCCGTAAAGGAAGTCGTTGATAACGGGGCTGTCCACGCCGCCTACAAAGCCGACAACTTTCTCGGCGTTCATGTTGGCAACGGAGGTTTCGCTCGTCATCGCCGCGGCGAACACGCCGATGAGATAACCCATGTCGTTCTGCTTGTAGCTGAGGTTGACGACGTTTTCGTTTTCGCCGACATAAGTGGTGTCGTCATAGATGAGAAACTTCTGGTCCGGATACTCAGTGGCGACTTCTTTGAGGTAGTCGGGCATCTGGTACGTTCCGCAGATGATCAGATCGTACTCTCCGGATTCGGCGACTTCATAGAGCGTTTCCAGCCATTTCGGCTGATCTTCGTCCGTGCCGCCCATTTCGATGGTCTTGTAGGTGATGCGTCCGGCGTCTGCAAGGGCTTTCAGGCCGGATTCTGCGGAGTCGAAGAACGACTTATCTCCAAGGTTTCCGTTAACGAGGCTGACAACATTGTAAGCGCCGCTTTCTTCCGCTGTTTCTTCCGCAGCGGGCGTCGTTGCCTTGCAGGCAAACATCGATAACGCCAGCAAGACGGTCAACAGGATCGCTACCAGTTTTTTCATTATGATTTTCCTCTCTTCTAAAAAATAAGCTGCGATTAACCGCATGGGCTAGCCCGGATGCGGTTGTCACAGATACAGTTTACATAGAACCGCAAAGAAAGTCAACTCGACGAAAACTTTTTCATGGCCGTGTAAAATTATATATTTTATGCGTGCTGCAGGATTGCCCAAAAATGGTTTGGCACGTAAGAAAGCCCCCGCGGGCGCGTTGGGGCTTCTCCGAAATAAAACGCCGGCTTTCCGATGTTTCCCGCCGACGCGGAATTTTTTTTGCAGTATTGCGCGCAGCCGGCTGCACTATTTTTTCTATTTTCCGGGTTTTTCGACTTATTATACGTATGTTTTAACGGATTTCCGTTCGGATAATTCATATTTCGCCGGAACGTATCCGGTAAGCCTGCATGCTTTTAAACATGCCGGCACGAACGAATGATTCCCCGCGTGATGCTTCCCGGCTGGTTTTCCGGTTACATGCACAACACGTAATCCGGCACGCACGGCGACGTGCGGGTATGTCCGCCGCGGCCGTGCACGCACCGTCCGGCGCCGATATCAAGCACATCTCCGGCCCTGTGTCATTTGTCGAAAGACGGAGCCCGCCGCGATCCCGGCCGCCGGAATCCGCCGCTTCTGCATACGGAATTTCGCTTTATTATTCGCCGCGCGGCTCCTTTTTGCAGGTCCTGCGCATGGTAATCCGCCAGGGCGCGCCGGTGCCGATATTGTACGCGCGGGAAAAATCGCCCTGATTGATCGCTACCGCCATGCGGTCGAGACTGTTGACATAAAGAAGCGGTTCTCCGATAAACGCATCCGTAAACGCGCGCGCGTAGATCAGGGAATTGCGGTAAACCAGCCGCGTTCCGTTTTCGATTAGGATTTCGATAAAATCGCCATGTTTCGCGCCGAGCTGCAGGAATAATTCGCGCGGGATGTTGGTCCACAGGCTGCCGAAGCGTACGTCCAGCACGTCGATATCGCCGGAAATGCTTTCTCCGTTATAATCCGGCTCCGGAAGCGGCAGTTCCACGACGCTTTCGACCGGTACCTCCGGTCCAACGCCCGCAAAGTCGATTACCCCCGCCGCCAGCCGCGCGCCGGTGTAAGCGTAAATATCGCGCCCGTGGAACGTATAACTCTCTCCGGAACCGGGCAGACGATTGATCTGCTCGTCGATCTCGCGCGCAGCGACGATGCCGCCGAGACGCTTCGCGTGCGTGAGCGTCCCGTTGTCCGGGGAGATGATATACTGTCCGGCGGCGGTTTCCACGCCGATGCTGCGGCGGGTCGATCCAACGCCGGGATCGACGACGGAAACGAACACCGTCCCGCGCGGCCAGTATCCCACCGTCTGGATCAGTCGGTATGACGCTTCCCAAACGTTATACTGCGGGATTTCATGCGTAATATCGGATATTTTGAGCGTTCCGCTGACCGAATACGCAACGCCGTACATGGCGCTGACCGCGCCGTCGGCCTGTCCGAAGTCCGACATAAACACCAATAGCTTCATTTTTTACAAGTCCCTTCCATATTGAATCTGCCGCGCCGGCCTTGCCGATTTCGCGCTTAACTATGATGATACACCATTCCCGGAACAAACCCCTGCTCCGAGCAGTTGATCAGTTCCCATGCCGTAACTAACTGATATCCTTGCTCAAGCAACCGCGGTACAATGATCTCAACCGCGTCCACCATCCAGGACTTCGTGTCATGCAGCAGGATAATATCGCCCGCCTGTAACTCCTTGCCGTTGACAATCTGCTTTTCAACATTTTCCGCAATCTTCTCGGGATCGCGTTCCATTACATCGCCGCTCTGCGCCCACTTAACCACTGCCATCCCCAGTTCCTCCGCCACGCGGCATACATATATATCGCAGTATCCGCCGGGCGGCCGTAAGTCGCGCACGACATACCCCGTCTCCTCGCAGATCTTTTCATTGGTCCTTTCGATGGTATAAAACTGACGCCCGCGGGTGAACTCGGTCAGTTTTTCGTGCTCCCAGGTATGATTGCCGATCTCGCAGCCAAGCGAAATCGCCCGTCTGACGATGTCCACCACTTCGGGTTTCTTCATCCGGGCACCAATAATAAAGAACGTTGCGCGGACGTTGTAACGTTCGAGCGTATCCAATATTTTGTCGGTCACCCCCGGCATAGGCCCGTCGTCAAACGTAAGCGCCACCATGGGCTTATTAGGGTCGATTAACATTTTATCGACCGCGTCTTCGATTTCCCTGCGTCCGGAAAACGAACCGTTGCGCCGCAGCATCCCTTTCAGTTCTGTGTTTCTTCTTACATACCAGTCCGCATTGACCCGTGGCATCTGCGTCGGCTCAGGCGTCGCAACCGGGCGCTGCCACAACGCGGCAGTTTTTACCGGGTTTGGCGAAACAGCCGACCGGAGGACCGATGCTAATCCGGAGTCCCTTTCAGCCCGCCGCTCTCCGGAGCAACCAAGTACCGTGCATAAAACCGTCAGCACCACAAATACAGCCGTAACGATCCGTTTCATTTTTTCTTCTTTCAAATATTGATAAAATTATACCAGCGTTTCGCTTCTTGCGACAACACCGATTCTTCCAAAATACGATGCTTTATTGCGCCCCGGTTCCCCCAGTGACATAATCCTGCCGATATTTAACACAGAATCATCAAATACGGCCTACTGAAAGTTCAAATTGATTTTTTATACTGAACACAGATGAAACAAAGGAGCGTGTAAATATGGATCAGAATAATGATTGGTATGAACGCTATTCTTCCGTCCGGACGGATGGCTCCGCATCCCGCACGCCGCGGCGTGTGAGAAACGGCATACGCGGATCGACGCTGGTTATCTGCATGCTGATCGCAATCCTGCTCGGCGGCCTTCTTGGCGGACTGTATACGCGCCAGTATGTCGGCGAGCAAATCGCCTCGCTGCAGGCGCAGACGGCGCTCGCCAGTGCGACGGAAAACGAGTCCGGTGATTCAGACACGCAGGAGAACGCATCCGACACGCTGACCAACGCCTCGGCGAACAGCTTTTCGACATCGACCTATTCCAAGACGCAGATCATCGAGATGTGCGCGCCTTCGGTCGTCGGGATCGATACCTACGTGAGCGCATCGAGTACATACGGGTTTTTCTACGGCAATAATAACGAGTCCTCCGAAACGGAAGTCCAGTACGGCAGCGGAAGCGGCATCATCCTCACCAGCGACGGTTATATCGTTACCTGCCGGCACGTCGTCGAAGGAACGAATACCATTAAGGTCATCCTTAACGACGACACGGAATATGACGCAACTCTGGTCGGAACGGATTCGCGCAGCGACCTTGCCGTACTGAAAATCGATGCGACCGGGTTAACGCCCGCCACCCTCGGCGATTCCGACATGCTGACCGTCGGCGAGGACGTCATCGCAATCGGCAATCCGCTCGGCGAACTGCGCGGCACCGCAACCAGCGGCATGGTCAGCGCGCTGAGCCGCGAAGTGACCGTTGAAGACGTAACGATGTCGCTGATTCAGACCGACGCCGCCATCAGCCCGGGCAATTCCGGTGGCGGGCTGTTCAACTCCAGCGGTTCGCTGATCGGCATCGTTAACGCAAAGGCCAGCAGCGACAACGCCGAGGGCCTTGGGTTCGCCATTCCGGTGAGCAGCGTCAAAACGATTATCTCCAATCTCATCGACCATGGTTACGTGCTCGGACGCGCCTATCTCGGCGTATACACGCAAGACGTTACGCTCTCTTCCGGCATGAACGAATGGGGCGGCGGACTGTTCGGCAGTTACTTCGGCTCCAGCGGGACAAGCTGCGTTCAGATTGCGCAAATCGTCTCCGGCAGCGCGGCAGAGGCCGCAGGCCTGCAGGTAGGCGACTTGATCCTGGCCGTGGACGACATCGAAATCTCCAGCAACACGGCGCTTTCAGCCGCCATCAGCGGATATAATGCCGGCGACACCGCAACGCTGACCATCCAGCGCGACGGGGAGCAGCAAACTGTCGCCGTCACCTTCGGCGAATACACGCCGCAGTGATACGCCCTGGCGTCCGCCAAGCGGCGCCCATACCGGTCATCGCGTCCGAACGGACGATGACATATCGGAGAGCCTGACCGCTTTCCGAATCCCCCAACCCATCCTTTGGATGCGGGAGACCGCCCATCCCCCCCGGGCGGTTTCTCGCGCGGGGGGAACCCGGCTTTCTCCAATCAATACAATACGATATCCGAGTGCAACCGTTCACAAAACTGCTTTCTGCAATCGATACTTCCATAAATCGACCTGCAGAAAGCAATTCTTCTATTAATAACGGATTATACAATGGTTCCAGCCCGCAGTAATCAGGCGGACTCTTTTTTTATTAGCCTTCTTCATATTGTGAAAATCGGCCCTTTTCGCGCCGGATGCGGGCCGTTCTTTGATACGTTTGCCGTTCGGTGGTGTTTGCCTCGGAAAAGGAACGTGCGGCTATGTCGCCCGATCCGGGTGCAGCCCTGTCTGACGACGGCCGGTTTCCGCTTCCCGGCTACCCCCATGCGCAATTCTGACGGATTTGTCTTGAGCAAATATGTTCTCAATCAAAAAGCCCGGCAAGCAGTGCAAGCATCCGGAAACGATACCGGCGGCCGGGCTTCACCGCGGCGATTTCCGCCGGACCTTCTGCGGACCGACGGCCGGAAGTCCCCCTTCGGAAGGAGGACTTTCCTTATCCCTTACTTGTTCGCGTCCCTTATTTATGCGCGGTAGGCGGCAAGCACTTCGCCGAAATAAACCTCGTGCGGATCTCCGTCCGCCAGCGCCTGATTTGCCCCGTAGAACTTTGCGCGGAGCGCCGGGTCGAGTTCGCCCAGATCCCCGAAGAGCTTCTGTACGATGCGGCATTCAAAGAACGCGCCGCATTCCGCGACGCCGTCCGCACCGCCGTAACGCGCGGACAGCCTCGTCAACCCGGATTCCTTTTCTTTATCGACGTCCCTGCCGGATTTGGACCCACAGAACGCAAGTTCCGCTTTCAGTTCGCCGGAACGCGGAACGCTAACGGTGAAAACATTCGTCTTTTCCATGAGTCCGTAAGAAAAACGGCTTTTGCGCACGAGCACCGTGACGACCGGCTTGCCCCAGATCACGCCGAACTGCGCCCAGCCGATCGTCATGGGGTTCCAAACGTCCCCGCCCGCCGTTAAAAACACGCCCCGCGGAAGCTGCTCCGCCGCCTGCGGTACAAGTTCGAAAATCTCGTGTAATTCCATTTGCCGAATCCTCCTGTGCAGATGTTCTGTCCAACGAACCACGCCGCGCTGCCCTGCGCCGCAGAATCGCTTCTTTGAAACCAGTATAAAAACAATCGGCGCAGATTGCAAGCGGCCCGCTGTCTTTGTGCAAATTGTACAGCGCCTTCCCGCAGCAACAGTATCCGAAAGGACGCGCGGGAGCGCCGTCCAGCGTCCCGCGAGCGGGCTTTCGTTCCGGGGGAGGTTCCTGAGCCGTTTCCCGTCCGGAAAGCGTCGGATCGCCTAATCGAAAAAGCGGCCCCGACGGAGCCGCTCAGCCTGCTAAATAAATCTTCGGGGTTGTTAAGAGCCGCAGCCCTTAATCCGTTTATCCGGCACAGCACCATCGCCCGTTTCGGGAGGTTTTTTGTGCGCGTTGCCGCCTGGGAGTCCGAAGGGCAAGAGTCAAAAAACGGTTATTACGTCAAAGCCAATACCCCACGATCTAGATTACCGTCAGTTGTCGCCGTAGATGTATTCCAGACGCGTTTCTTTCTTCTTTTCCGGAAAAATCTCCAGTTCGAACCGGTCGAACGATATGCCTTCCATAAAATCCGCCGGTGAAAATACCGTTCGCGAAAATCGTTTCAGTTCGGTTACATGTTTATCCAGGATGACCGGACACGAAAGGTCGAACGGTTTGCAAAGCGTCACGACGACCGGCCGCCAGCCCTCCGCGTCCAAAGGCCGTGCGGGAGCAAACTCCCGCACGGCTTCTTCGGTAATCTTATGATTCTTGATCACTTTCGCCCAGATTTTCACGCCGTTATTTATTCCAGATAAACCAAGTCCAGAGGTAAGGCGTCGTTCCGTCGGTATACAGCCCCTTGAGCGTACCGGCAAGCTGTTTCTTTTCCTTGAGGTCGGACGAGTTGATCGTCGATTTGGTGCTGCGGTTGACGCAGATGACCTCTTTGCCGTCGCTGAGCTCCACGCGGAAGATCGTGTACGGCTCGGAAGCAATGATTTCCGTAATCCTGCCGGTGCAAACGAAGTCGCCGTCTGTAACGCTGCCGTCGACGATCTTTTCATAACTCTTGGTCAGGTCGGCGGCCGCCTTCTTAAATACGCTGCTGGAGTCCGACGGCGGGCGTTCCACGGTCGCAATCGTGGTTCCGTCATAGTAGCCTTCGAGCTGTCCGGTCAGCGTAATATCGTAAGCGCCGACTTTCGCGATGGAAACCGCCATGGAGAACGTTCCGGTATCGCTGACCGTCGCCTCGCCGAACGTTACGTCGGTCGAGGGGCACGTCGCCGTAATTTTAGTGCCCGGCGTAGCCGTACCGGTCACCGTAACGCTTCCCGCGTCGGAGGAAAGCGTGTCCGTTTCATTCGTAACCATAAACGAGAGGTTCTGCATCACATACGGTTCGACGGTGATTACCTTACGCGCAGTCACGCAGTTATTCTTCCGCGCTTCGATAACGATCGTCTGCGCGCCGGTCGTCGTCGTTTCGCCGGTCGTCGCAGTCTCGTCGGTCGTCGCAGTCTCGTCGGTCGTAGCAGTCTCGTCGGTCGTCGCAGTCTCGTCGGTCGTTGCCGTCTCGTCGGTCGTCGCCGTCTCGTCGGTCGTTGCCGTCTCGTCGGTCGTTGCCGTCTCGTCGGTCGTTGCCGTCTCGCCGGTCGTAGCCGTTTCGTCGGCCGCGGGCGCCTGTGCTGCGGTCGTGCTCGCCGCCGCAGGCGTATAGCTTGATGTAAACATACCCGTGCTGTCCACATAGACCTGCTGATCGTTAACAAACACGGCGATTTCCCCGTCGTAATCGTTAACCTGTCCAATGATTGCAATCGGGCTGCTGTCATACGTCGCGCTGACCGTATCCCCTGCGGGTTCCGTAACCGTCATGCTCAGCACCGGCACCGTTACCGTTATATCCGGAACGGTAAGCTGCGTTGTCTGGCCGTCCGTCGAAATGACCTGTATGTTCGGAGTAATCGTCAGCACTTCACTCTCGACGGGCGCATTCGGCATGAACACGTCCCGCGCAATGCGGAGGATTACATGGTCGTTGGACGGTACCGTCGCGGTATTGTCCTTCAGGGTCGCGTCCGTAATGATACGTACCGTACTGCCCGTGGGCGCAAATATATCGATATCGAAGTATACTTCGTTTGTAGACGGGTCCGTATATTCACTGATCGACGCGGTATACATATTGCTCTGGCCGGAAGCGTCTATCGTGGTCGGGTCGGATGCATCCACGTCCTGGCTTCCGTTCGTATTGAATACGCTTCCGATCGAGGCAAACATCTTGCCGATATCTCCGTCGAAGTTCTTTTTAGCGATATACATGCCAAATACGGCAATCAGCGCAAGCAGCAGAACAATAAGGCTCCAAAATAGGATCGTCGTGCCTTTGCTGCGTTTTTTGGGCATATCGTCATAATCTTCGTCTTCGAATTCCTCGTCGTATTCCGCGGGATAATCGTCGTCGAATTCCTCGTCGCGCCGTGCGATTTTGCCCGATCCGCGCCGTTTCGATTTCTTCAGGCCGAATTCCTCGTCGTCGAATTCTTCATCTTCATAATCATCGTCAAAATCATCCAGCGCGCTCTGTGCGGCGGCGGCATGCGCCGCGCCCGCGCTGAACTGTTCGCGCTGCGCGTCTGCCGGAGCATGCAGATTATACCCGCAATAGGGGCAGAACTGCGCGTCTGCAACCGTAGGTTTCCCGCAGGATTCGCACGGTTCGCCTACCGGAAGAGCCGCGGCCGCGCGCGGCGGAATCGTAGGACGGAACGAACCGGACGGCGCACTGGCCGCTTCGGGTGCGGAAGGAGGAATCGGCTGGTTTTCCGGCGCGCCGGAAAAAGCGCGCGTCGGCCATGCCGGCGCCTTCACGAACTCGCGCGAAGGCTTCCCGTCGTCCTGATGCTCCACGGGCGTTTCCGCAGCTGCACCCACGTCTTCACCATTGAGCTTCGCTCCGCAGGCTTTGCAGTTTGTCAGGTTTTCAGCGTTGAAAGCGCCGCATTCCTTACATATCATCTATTCACTTCCTCCAATCTGAAGCGAGTATTGATCGAATATAGGTATACCAAATATAACGCAATCATTATACAACCCGAGCGGAGTACGTGCAAAGAACATTTCGTGAACTTTTTGCCACATTGAATTCCCATTGCAGCTTTCCCGCCGGAAGCCGTCCGAAAAACGCACCCCTTTGTTTTCCTTGACAAGCGCCGTTTCCCCCAGTATACTATTTGATAATTTGAAACAGTAAAAAGGCTTTGACTGCGAAATAGTAACGGGTGAAATCATCGTTTCCCGCGTCCCGCAAGAGAGCTGCCGGTCGGTGCAAGGCAGATGGGACCGCCCCGCGAATACGCGCAACCAGCCGCCGCCTGAAACGCCTTTGCCGAGTAGGGACGGACGGGGTTCTCCCCGTTAACAAAGACAGGGTATCGACCAACTTTCCGTCCGTACCCGTTGAGGCCGCTTTCCGCGAGGAAACGGCAAACCGAGGTGGTACCGCGAAAAAATTCGTCCTCTTGCCGAACAGGCGGGAGGTTTTTTTATTATCCGGTCTTCCTTGATATAAAAAAGTTCTTTCGCCGGTCGGCGGAAGGACCGTTTTTTTATAAAAAGAAAGAAATATACGGAGGAAACAGAAACAATGCGTGAAGTAAAGATGTTTTCCGGCGAGCAGATCCCGCTTGAAATGCACAAAGTGCGCGTGGTGCAAAAACTGACGCTGTTGCCAGTAGAAGCGCGCGGTAAAGCGATCGCCGAGGCGGGCAACAACACCTTCCTGCTGCGCAATCGGGACGTATTCCTGGACATGCTCACCGACAGCGGCGTCAACGCCATGAGCGACCGGCAGACCGCCAGCATGATGATCGCGGACGACAGCTACGCCGGCAGCGAAACCTTCTACCGGCTGGAGGACAAGATTCACGAGCTTTTCGGCACGAAATTCTTCCTTCCCGCGCATCAGGGCCGCGCGTGCGAAAGCATCCTCGCCGAAGCGTTCGTCAAGCCCGGCGACGTGGTCCCCATGAACTACCATTTTACCACCACAAAGGCGCATATCACGCGCGTCGGCGGCTCAGTGGAAGAACTGGTGATCGACGAAGGGCGCAAACCGGAAAGCGATTTCCCCTTCAAGGGCAATATCGATCTTGATCAGCTTCGCGAATGTATTGCACGCGTCGGCGCGGACCATATCCCCTTCATCCGGCTGGAGGCGGGCACCAACCTGATCGGCGGGCAGCCGTTTTCACTTGAAAACCTCCGCGACTCGTCCGCCATCGCGCATGCCGCGGGTATTCCGGTCGTTCTTGACGCGAGCTTATTGCAGGACAACCTCTACTTCATAAAAAAACGCGAGGCCGCCTGCAGAGACATGAGCATCCGCGCCATCACACGCGAAATGTGCGCACAGGCGGACATCATATATTTCTCGGCCCGCAAGCTAGGGTTCGCGCGCGGCGGCGGCCTCGCCATGTTCAACCGCACCTATTACGAGCGCATGAAGGACTTCATCCCGCTGTTCGAGGGCTTCTTAACCTATGGCGGCATGAGCGTGCGCGAGATGGAGGCCATGACGGTCGGGCTGGAAGAAACGATGGACATGGACGTCATTTCCCAGGGACCGCAGTTCATCGAGTTCATGGCCGCCGAACTGAAGAAGCGCGGCGTCCCGGTCGTCACGCCCGCCGGCGGGCTCGGCTGCCACATCAACGCGCGCGAGTTTCTGGATCACGTGGACGCGCACGCTTACCCCGCCGCAGCGCTCGCTTCGGCGGTATTCATCGCAGGCGGCGTTCGCGGCATGGAGCGCGGCACTCTCTCCGAGCAGCGCGAGCCGGACGGTACCGAGCCGATCGCCTCCATGGAACTGCTGCGGCTTGCGCTGCCAAGACGTGTATTCACGATGAGCCAGGTTCTCTACGCAGTGGACCGCATCGGTTGGCTGTATGAAAACCGCAGGCTCGTCGGCGGGCTGAACTTTGTGGAAGAGCCCGCAACGCTGCGCTTCTTCTTCGGCCGTCTCGAACCCATCGGGGACTGGCAGCAGCGGCTTACAGCAAAATTCCGCGGGGACTTCGGCGACAGCCTGTAAGAAAACCGTTTCTTTTGTCTATATTCAGAAACAGCAAACGCCGCCGCGCAGTGTTTTGCGCGGCGGCGCCCGTATCCGTCCGCGGTTATCCCTTATTGCGAATCGGGTTTGCTTGTTTTCATTTTTCAGCGCTTTGGCAAAGCCTGCTCAGACGTCGACGCCAAGCAGCGCTTTTGCCGCAAGGCCAATCGCGAACGAAAGCGCCGCCACACCGAGACTGATGGCGACCATTTCGCCAAAGCGCTTCCAGAACGGCAGCCCCTGCGCCACGGAAATATAATAATTAAAGAAAAGAATCACCAGCACGACCGCCGTAATCATGATCGCAAACGCTTCGATATACCATTCGTTCGGCAGCAGCAGATACGGCAGTACGATTAATACCACCGTTATCAGGTATGCAATGCCCGTATACGCGCTGGATTTGAGCGCCTTTGGATTGTTTTCCGCGCGCTGCGCGAGATAATTGGATGCCGCCATGGAGAGCGTCGCGGAAACGCCCGTAATGATCCCGGAGAGCGCAACGAGGCGATTGTTCGCCAGTGCGAACGTCAGCCCCGCGATGGTACCGGTCAATTCGACAAGCGCGTCGTTGAGGCCGAGTACGATCGCCCCCACATAGTGGAGCCGTTCCTCGTCCACCATCGCCGTCAGCTGCTCTTCGTGCGCTTCCTCTTCGGCGATGATCGACCGCACCTCCGGCAGATCGCGCTCGACGGCCTCCATCCCGCGGATGCCTAGCTCTTCCGTTCGCTCAAAAAACTTAAGCGTAAACGTCACGCCGAGAATCCGGCTCATCAAAAGAAACCCGAATATGCGCGCGCGGTTCGGCGCTACGTCGCGCCCGGTGTAGTTTTTCCACACTTCGTAGTGACTGCGTTCCGCTTTGGCAATCTCCAGAAACGCATGTCTGTTGCCTTCCTGCTTTTGCCTCGCGGCTATTTTTTCATACAATATGCTGCCCGTACGTTCATCCTTCTGGAATCGAATGATCCGATCCATCGTTTCCGGGCTGATCTCCCGTTCCATCGCGTTATCCCTCCGTCTTCACCAATTCTGTTTTTATTATAATGTATCGTGTTTCGCACGGCATATAAAAAGCCGCCCTGCTCTCTGTGCGGGCGGCGCTGCACCGTGCGCTTTATACTACTCCTTGAGCAGCGGCAGATCGCGGTCCGAAAGAAAAATCTGCGTATCGATAATAGAATATCCTTTTTCGAGGCAGAACAGAATCGCCGCATCGCGCCGCACGCGCGAATAAAGTTCGCTTTTGCCGCCGAGCTTGAGCAGCGTCTGCGTTTCCTCCAGCGTGGCGGAAAGCCCGATGGAAAGCTGCAGCAGCTTATCGCGCGAAGGCGCCCGCTCACCGCGGAATATCTGGTAGGCATAACCGCGCTCGATGTTCGCGCGGATAATAAGATTCTTCTTTGATATCCCGTGCGCCTGCATAAGCTGTTCGAGATACGCCGCGCAGCCGTCGTCTATAAACTCGTACTTGCAGCGCTCCACAACACGCTCAAAATCGGAAGCGTTCCGCACCTGATCTTCCAGATCCTTTGTTTTCATCCCGGCCCCTCCCGTCCGCTTGTTATCCGTTTTGTCCAGCCTGCCGCGTATGGTTCCGGCTCCGCAGTCAAACTGCGGAGCCGTTCGCCTTAATATTCGTCCCGATTCTTCGTATAGAGCCAGATGCCGCCGACAATCAGCGCAATTGCCAGCAATACGAGCACCGCGATGAACCAGCCCTCCGCCGTGAGACCGGAAAACGGCGTATCGTCAGCCGCGATCAGCGACGTAGGCGTCGGGGAAACGCCGGCGCTTGCAGTCGAGGACGGCGCGGGGGTTGCCGAAGCGGCCGCAATGTCCCGGTCAAGGAACACGTAGTCCGAACAGCTTGTCTGCTTGACCGTCACCCAGCCGGTGCTGTCGGCCACAGCGGTCTGCATGAACGTGAGCGTTTCGTCGTCTTCAAGCTTATAGTAATACAGCGTTTTTCCCGCGTTCGCCGCACCGAGCCAGAATCGAATGCTCGCCGTCCCGGGTAGCGCGCCTTCGTAATTAAAATGGATAGTCGCCACATACGCGTCCCCGGCAATGCTTTTTGCCGTCTGTTCAGCGATGGAATTATTGATGGTCGTGCCGAAATCGTACCAAAGCTTGGTGTAACTGTCGGTCATCGTCCCCTTGAGGAACGTAATTTCCACGTTGCTTTGCTTGATGGTCACGTCCTTCGTTTTGTTGCCAGCGGCAAGGTTTTTCATGACGCTGTAGAGGATCCGCGTGTTGTCGCTTGTGAGCGTATAGCTGTAGAGCGCCGTATCGGAGCCGGAGGAATCCGACGCGGGCGTCGGCGTAGCAGAGGTCGAAGAATCGTCGTCCGAACTGCTTGAAGAGAGCGTTGCCGTTCTCAGAGAATCGCTTGCCGGGGATGCTTCCATTGTGGTGGTCGCTTTATAGCGCTGGTAAAACGTATAGGTCGTGCCGGACCTCAAACCGGAGAACGTCGTGCTGTCCTGCCAGGTCGTGCCGTTTCTGGAATACTCGCAGTCGTCGACGCTCTTGAGAACAATTTTGCTCGTGGTGCGGCTGGCGCGCGTTGGCGCGCCCGGCGTGTTTCCGAAATAGTACGCTTTTTGCACCGTGCCGAACGAACGGGTGATGCTGCCGCCCTGCTCGGAACTCGTCACTTCAAGAGAAAGCTGATTGCCTATATCGACCGCACCGACGGCATATGCCGCGCCGGTGCCGACCGTAAGCGTGCCGCGCTTCCAGGTATAGCTCAGCGTGCCGGTGTTGTTGGTATCGGTAAGGCTCGCTACAATCGTCATGCCGTAACGTGCTTCGCCGGAAATCATGATCACGCCGCTGAGCGCAGGCAGCGTGGAAAACGTCGCGCCGGGGCTGCTCGCCGAACTCAGTTCGGTATCCGTCTCCTTCACGCGCTGATAAAACGTATAGCTCGTGCCGATCGAAAGGTTATGGAACGTCGTCGTATCCTGCCAGGCCGTGCCGCCGAGCGAGTACTGATACCCCGGCGTCGCCGTAAGCGTAATGCTCGTCGCGGTTGCGCTTGCCAGCGCCGGCGCAGCGGGTGCAGGCTGCGAACAAACCGCTTTGAGCACCGCCGCGCTCGTTGCAGAACGCGTCCCCGTCTGCACGCTGCTGGTCACCTCGAGCGTGAGGGTCTGGCCAATATCCGCGGCGGCGGGCGTATACGTCGCGCCCGTGCCGACGGTGGCGGTTCCGCGCTTCCAGGTATATGTGAGCGTGCCGGTGTTGTTGCTATCCGCGATCGCTCCGGTCAGAAGGCTGCCGGACTGCGCCGTTCCGCTGATGGAAACCGTGCCCGACAGTGCGGAAACGGTGCCGATACTCGTCTTTTCACTTGCGGGAGACGCATTCACCGTGTCCGTTGCTTTAACGCGCTGATAAAAGTCGTATCTCTGGCCGCTTACAAGTCCGGAAAACGACGGACTGTCCTGCCAGGCTGTGCCGCCAAGGGAATACTCATAGCCGTCGGTAGAGGCAAGCGTAACGTCGGTTTCGCCAAGGGACACAATCGCCGGCGCCGCCACCACGCTGCCCTGGTAGTCCGCTTTTGCAACGGTCACCGTTTCTTTATAAAGAACTCCGTTAACGCAGACCGAGTCCGTTACCGCCAGGCGGATCGTCTTGCCAACGTCCGCCGCGGTGAGCGTATAGCTTGTGCCGCTGCCGCCCGAGGCAAGCGGCGTATCAACGCCGCCGTCACGCCGCACCCAGGTAAACGTCCACCCGGACGAATCGCTCTGGTTCGCTCCGTCAACCCCGCCCGTCAGCGTTTCTCCCGCCTTAACGGTTCCGGAAATTGTCGCCGTGCCGCTGAAATCCGACAGCACGCGGGTATAATACACCTCCAGATCGCCCGAAAGCGTATAGGCGCTTAACTCGGCGCTCCCGTTTTCCGTCCCATCTTCCAAAATAGTTCGGTTCAGCGAATATCCACCCTCCGCCGGCGCGTCAAAGATCAACTGCGTACCGTCGGCTACGGCCTGTCCGCTCACAACGGCGTCGTCCGTCCCCGTCCGCACGCTCAAAAGGCCGTTGGCCTGCGTAAACACGACCGCATGCCCACCGGAAGCGGACGTGGTAAACGCAGCGCTCAATTCCGCGTTGCCGTTGCCCGTCGCATCGGTAAAAGTGCCCGCCGGGACGGTAACCGTATATACCGTACCCGCCGTCAGCGAAAGCGCCGGTGAAAAATCGCTTAAATCGAACACGAAATACCAGGGCCCGCCGGACGCGCCGCCCAGGGCGGATGCGTTCGTCACCTCGGCGGTATAGGTCGTACCGCCCGCGGATACATTTATGCTCGCGCCGGAACCGGCTGCGGCATATTCGTCAAGCGAAAGGATGATCTTCTGATTGCCGGAGACCGCCGCGTCCGTCGTGGGAGAATACAGCGAAACGACAGGGCCCGACGCGTCGTATCGCGCCGAAAGCATTTTGCGTTCGGTGATTGCACCGACATAACTCCCGCCGGAAACACGCAGATAATAATAGATGGCGTTGTCGCCGGTCACGCAGTCCGTCTTGGTGGCGGAAGCCGCCCATTCGCCCGCGGACGAGAACGAGATTTCATATCCGTCCGGTGCATTAAGCGTGACGTCGCCGGTATAGGTTCCATTCGTTGCGCGGTTCGTTGACGCGAGCGTCGCAGCCGCGTCGGACGGATAGTTCACCACCCGGTAAGCCGCGTCGGGCGCAAGCGAAAGCGTGTAGTTGTCCGCGAGAAACGCGCCGCTGTCTGAAAGCGCAAGCGTGCCGATCGTAATGTCATATACGCCTTCCGCAGAGGAAGCCGTCGCTTCGCCGCTCAGGCTGCCGCTGAACGCGGGCGTTTCTTCCGCAATCTGACCGGCGCTGGAAAACGTAAACGCGGGATCGCTCAGCCCGGCATAGCGCGTTTTGCCGCCGTCCGGGTTGACGCTCAGCGCCGCCCTGGAGATCGTAAACGGAATCGGCTCGCTCGACCCTTCATAGGTCGCGTTGCCGCCGGAAACGGAGATCGTAAGCGTATACGCGCCGGCGTTCGTGGGCGGCGTTGTGTCCAGGTAAGTCCCGCCGTCCGTGCTCGCGTAGGCGTACACCAGCCCGTCGGAAGCAATCGTCACTGTGTTTTCGCTCGCATCCTTGATAACGGGCTCGCCGCTTGGCGAAACGGGCGCGCCATCATAGGTTTTGCTTTCCACGCTCACGCCGGTGATCGTCACCGCCGTCTTGTCCCCTTCCGCCAGCGCGGCGGCAGGGCCGATGAGAAGCAGCGCGGCAGCACAGGCCGCCAGCACTTTCAGAAAATTCCATTTTAAAAACTTCATAGTTTATGCGCTCCTTTCCGCGTGCGGAAAACGGGCATTCGAGTGCTCCGCCGCGCGTAGCGGGTACGGAAATATTTTTGAAAATCAAGTCCGTCCGGCGATGGACCGGGTTGATAGACACAGTATGCCACAATCGATTTTCCATTGCAAACGCCTTTGTCCGCCCTCATAAGGAACACTCCATAAAACGGTAAATCGTTGCATTTAATTTCCATTTTGTTTATAGCGTCGTCAAAAAACGCAGCATAAGAAAGAAAAACCCACGGAACCCGCAGGTTTCTCATGCACTATGTTTTTGGGTCTGCCGGCACACGATTTCACAGCGCGTCTTGCAATTCAAGAAAGCGCTTGTAGAGCGCGTCGTAATCGCACCCACAGCCGCCGCACGCCGCATCTGCCGCGCGGACGGCCGCCACGAGCGTATCATTGCAGTCCTCTCCGTTCAGATACCGCTGCGCCGGGATGGAGATCAGATCCCAGCCGGATTCCGCAAACCGCCTGACGATGCCGATAAGTTCTTCCGACTTCATGCGGCAGCCCTCCGTTTCCTTATTCTGGAGCTTATGCCTTTTCTTCCATCTGTCTGGAATAGTAAATCGCGCTCTCGTCCTCGTCCCAGAGGCGCTCCATATTATAATATTTGCGCTCCTCCGGGTAAAAAATATGCACGAGTATGTCCGCGTAGTCCAGCACAATCCATTTGCCCTCGGAATATCCTTCGCTCCTGCGCAGCGCCAGTCCGAGCGTTTCCGCCTTTTCATCGATTTCGTCGCTCAACGCCTTCACCTGGGACACGGCACGACCGCTGCAGATGACGAACCAGTCCGCAACGATCGTCTTGTCCGCCACATGGATGGCCACGATGTCCTGCGCCTTCTTGTTATAAAGGATCTCGCAAATCCCTTCAACCTGCCGCCGAATGGTTTCGCTCAATGGCTTCCCTCCACTTTCTTTTTATTTGCAGATCGTTTCTTTTTGTAATAATCCAACGCACGCCGCGTGGCGGGATGGAACGTCTTGTCCGAAGTGCCGATGAACCGCGCAACACGTTTGAGCGCATACACCATGAATTCATCGATCCCCAGCGAAATGCGCTTTCGGTATCCTTCAACGCCGGGAAACGCGCGCGTCGGCTCGATCAGGTCCGCCGCGTAAACCGCCGCGTCGAAGTCCGCCATTCCCGCTTCCCCGGTGGTGTGCAGGCGGATTGCGCGAAGGATGGTTTCGTCCGTGATACCATACTCTGTTTTGGCCAGCACCGCGCCCGCAAACGCATGATAGACCGCCTCGATCCCCGTGTCGTCGCCGGAGAGCACCTCCTGCTCCAGCGGGTCCAGGCACTTTGCGCAGTCGTGCAGCAGCGCGGCAATGCGCAGTTTCTCCGGGTCCTGCCCCCAAAGACCGGACAGCATCGCCGCCGCGCGCATCGTACCGCAGACATGCCGGTACCGCTTGGGCGTAAGCGCCGCGCGGAGTTTATCCTGCAGCGCGCGCACGTCCGCCGGGAAATATACGCCGCTTTCATAGCAGGCCTGCTCCACCGTTTCCGGCAGCAGGCCGGAAACGCTGCGTCCGGCTTCCAGCAGGTCGCGCACCTGCGTGGATGAAATTTGTTCCGCCTTTCCTTTTAGCGCCCGCACACGCGCGCCATAGCGCAGCGCGAGTTCTCCGGCAATTTTGCGCTCGTCGAGGTGCAGTCCCACGCGCGGTACGCAAAGCACGTCCGCGCGGTCGAGTACGTCCTGCGGGCGGTGCCAGTTCGGCAGGTCGGCAAGCATGTCGCTGCCGACGATCAGGCTCAGCTCCGCCTGCGGGTAGAGCGCTTTGAGTTCATCGAGCGTATCGAGGGTATAGCTCTTGCCGCCGCGCTTGATTTCAAGGTCGCTTGGTTCAATATCTGTCTTGTTCGCAACGGCAAGCCGCACCATTTCAAGGCGCTTTGCTGCGGGCACTTCGCCTTCAACGCGCTTATGCGGCGGGTCCGCCGCGACCATAAGAAGCACCAAATCCAGCGCCGCTTCGTCCCGCGCAATACGCGCCATCTGCACGTGCGCGCTGTGAACGGGGTTGAACGTGCCTCCCAGGATGCCGATGCGCATGCTAAAATGACTCCTTTTTTTCCTGATTATAGAATACCATGTTTTGCGTTCTCGTTCCAGTTGTTCCGTCGCGACGCGCCGTCCGGCTCGATTGACAAACCCTTCGGCTGATGCGACAATATATTTGAGAAAAATTCGGCTATTTCGCCCGTTTCCGGCACTGTGTCCCGGGCGGGCAAATCCACGAGAAAGCGGGGAGATTTGACAAATGGAATATCGGAAACTGCAAAACGGCAGCGATATCCGCGGCGTCGCAATGGAAGGCGTCGAGGGGCAGCCTGTGAATCTGACGGACGAGGCCGTCACGAACATCGCAAAAGCGTTCGTCCTGTTTCTGCAGGAGAAGTTCAATAAAAGCGACCTTCGGCTTTCGATCGGACGCGATTCCCGGCTTTCCGGGGAACGGCTGCTTTCCGCCGCTGCAGAAGGCGTTTTATCCATGGGCGCGGACCTCGCCGATTTCGGAATGGCCAGCACGCCGAGCATGTTTATGAGTACCGTCACGCCGGGATACGCGTTCGACGGAGCGATCATGCTCACCGCAAGCCACCTGCCCTGGAACCGCAACGGCATCAAGTTTTTCACGCGCGACGGCGGACTGGAAAAAGTTGAGATTGCCTCCATTCTGGCACGCGCGCAGGAAAACGCATATATTCCGGCGATGGAACGCGGCAGCCTCGCCCAGGTCGATTTCCTTTCCGTGTATGCCGCCGGTCTGGTCGAGCGCATCCGAAAGAGCGTGAATGCGCCGGACTACGACCATCCACTCAAGGGATTCCACGTCATAGTGGACGCGGGCAACGGCGCGGGCGGCTTCTTTGTGGACAAAGTGCTTGTTCCGCTCGGCGCGGACACGAGCGGCAGTCAGTTTCTGGATCCGGACGGCATGTTCCCGAACCACGCGCCGAACCCGGAAAACGAAGAGGCCATGAAAGCGGTCACCGCCTGCGTGCTGGAAAATCACGCCGATATGGGCGTCATTTTCGATACGGACGTGGACCGCGCGGGCGCGGTCGCCGCGGACGGCCGCGAAATCAACCGCAACCGCCTGATTGCGCTGATCTCCGCCGTGCTTCTTGAAGAGCACCCTGGCACGACCATCGTGACGGACTCCATCACGTCCAGCGGACTCGCTGCGTTCATCGCCGCAAAAGGCGGCGTGCACCATCGCTTTAAGCGCGGTTATAAAAACGTCATCGACGAAGCCATCCGCATCAATAACGAAGGCCGCGACTGCCAGCTCGCCATCGAGACATCCGGCCACGGCGCGCTCAAGGAAAACTATTTTCTCGACGACGGAGCGTTCCTCATCACCAAGCTGCTCATCAAAATGGCACAGCTCAAAAAGGAAGGACGCACGCTGTTTTCGCTCATCGACTCGCTCGCCGAACCCACAGAAAGCACCGAGGTGCGCATGAACCTCTCCTGCGCGGACTGTCAGGCATACGGCAACGGCCTGCTGCGCGACCTCGGCGAATATGCCAAAGAGCAGGGCTGGGGCGTGGCCAAAGAAAACCACGAAGGCCTGCGCGTTTCGTTCGGCGCGGACGACGGCGACGGGTGGTTCCTGCTGCGGATGTCCCTGCACGACCCGCTCATGCCGCTCAACATCGAGAGCAACAGCGTCGGGGGCGTGCATGTCATTGCGCAAAAACTCTATGCGTTCCTCATGGCGTTCGACAAGCTGGACACGAGCAAGCTTAAAACGATCTGACAAATTTCACGCGGTGAGATAACGAAGACGGGAAGCAAATTTGCTTCCCGCCAGCCTGTCAAAAAAGTCCTTGGGATTGTTAAGGGCCACAGCCCTTAACCCGCTTTTCCGGCTGCGCCGGTTCATCCGGCGGAACGGATCGCCCGGAACGGGCGGTTTCTCTGTGCTCTTTGCCGCCCGGGAGTCCGAAGGACGAGAGGCAAAGAGCGGTTATCCCGTCAATAAACAAGTTTTTTGACGGTCTCACGGGAAGCAAATTTGCTTCCCGCCTTTGTCTGTCGATAAAGAATCGATGCTGGACGATCCGGTTCCAAACCACCGTTTAGGGCCAAAACGACTAAAAAACACGCCTTTTTTTGAAAACAATCCGGAATTCCCAGTGTACTTGTCCCTTGGGTGCGGTGCAGGGCGGATTCCCTGCAAAGCGCTCTTGCGGGCCAAACGAAAACGTCAGCGGGCAACCGCGACTTTCCCGTCCCTGATTACCGTTTTCGCAAGGTTGCTCCCCATGCGGTAGCAGAGGTATTCCATGCCGTCCGCATCCCAGAGCACAAGGTCGGCGCTCTTACCCGGCTCGACACTGCCCTGCGTGCCGCCAAGGCCGATGGCGCAGGCCGCGTTGAGCGTAAGCGCCGTAAGAATTTCCTCCGGCGTCATGCGGTATTTTAAATACGCAAGGTTCGCGCAAAACTGCAGATTCAGCGAAGGGCACGATCCGGGGTTGAAGTCCGAAGCCACCGCGACCGCCACGCCGCGTTCGATCATTTCCCGCGCGCGTGCAAACGGCTTATTCAGATAAAGAGACGTCTGCGGCAGCAGGCAGGCGGTCACGCCGCTCGCTGCCAGCGCGCCGATGTCCGCGTCGGTGGTCGCGATCAGGTGTTCGGCGGAAACCGCGCCAAGCTCGCCCGCAAGCCGCGTTCCGCCGAGGGAATCGATCTCGTCCGCGTGGATTTTCAACCCCAGCCCGAGAGAGCGCGCCGTTTCGAGAATCCGGCGGCTCTGCTCCGCCGAAAACACGCCGGTTTCGCAGAAAACGTCGCAGTATTTCGCCAGTTTTTCCGCCGCCACGCGCGGCAGGACCTCCCCGCACACAAAATCGACATATCCGTTCGCGTCGCCCGCAAATTCCGGCGGGACGGCGTGCGCGCCGAGAAACGTCGGCACCACGCCGACCGGATGCGTTTGGCCAAGTCTTCCAATCACGCGTAGCTGCTTCAGTTCGTTCTCCAGGTCGAGTCCGTATCCGCTCTTGATCTCCGTGACCGTTACACCAAGCGAAAGCTGTTCGTCCAGAAAACCGGACGCACGCTCGAAAAGCGCGTCCTCGCTTGCCGCGCGCGTCTTTTGGACGGTGTCCAGAATACCGCCGCCGGACTGCAGGATTTCCAGATAGCTCGCGCCTTTGAGTTTAAGCGGCACTTCATGCTGCCGCCAGCCGCCGAACACGAGGTGGGTATGCGCGTCGATCCAGCCGGGGGTGGCGAACCGTCCGCCCGCGTCCAGCTCCTCCGTGCCCGCGGGGCAGTCCGGCGCCGCGCCGTTTTCGGTCACGGCGGCAATGCGTCCACCGTCGAGCAGCACGCAGGCGTTTCTGTATTTGCGGTTTTCCCCCTGTGCGCGTCCCCTTCGGCTCACCTTGCCGAGCGGGGTCTGCAAAAGGCCGATATTGCGAATCAGCAGCATGTTTTCTCCCGAAACAAACGTTATTCCAGCCGGTATTCGAGCACCTGCTTTTCCGGCTCGAAGTTTTCAATGCCGAGATAGTATTCCGCGCTGTCGATCAGCGCGCGCATGGGCACAAGCCCGACGACCTCCGTGCCGATTACGCGCACGCCGTAGCGCGCTGCCTCGAAGCGCACAAACTCCAGCACGCGGTAAAGCGGCGTGTTGCAGTAGTTTGTCATGTTGATGGAAACCTGCGCTGTGTTCCGCTCCTTAAGCAGCACGCCGATGGCCTTAACGCAGCTCAGCCCGCCGCCGGAATACCGCACGACCCGCGCGATTTTGTCCGCAATCGTCACGTCGGACGTGGAAAGATTGATGTTAAACGCAATCAGCGGCGCGCGCGCGCCGACGGCGACCACGCCCGCGGTCGGATGGATTTTCCGTCCACCGAAGTCCGGCTCCCATTCGGGCTGCAGCACCTTTTCCGGCATGCCCTCAAACTGCCCTTTTCGGATGGCCGCGAGGTTCTCACGGTTCGGCGCGGTTGCGGAGGCTTCATACAAAAACGCCGGGATACCCGCCTCGCGCCAGATGCGTTCGCCCGCGCGGCGCGAAAGCGCAACGCACTCCTCCATGCTCGTCTCGCGGATGGGGATAAAGGGGATCACGTCCACCGCGCCCATGCGCGGGTGCTCGCCGCGGTGCTTCGTCATGTCGATTTTTGCCGTCGCAGCTTTGGCGAGCCGGACGGCCGCTTCCTCCGCGCCCGCCGGGTCGCCCACAAACGTGATGACCGAACGGTTGTGACTGCAATCGCTCGAAACGTCCAGCAACACCGCGCCGGGGGTATTGCGCACTTCGTTTGCAATTTCTTCCACGACCGCCGCGTCCGCGCTGCTTATGTTGGGTACGCACTCGATGAGTTTTGCCATATCGTTTTTGTCTTCTTTCCCTTCTCTCTTAAAAAAAGAGAAAAGCAGAGGAAATTTTCTTTTATTTTAGCACGAAATTGAATTGCGCTTTCTTTCTTTTAAGCAAGAGAGAAAGGTACTGTCAACAAAAGTTCGCAAATTCGAGACTCCGAGTTGCTGATCAAGCA
>CAYTHS010000001.1:40772-74122 GCA_964437665.1 uncultured Oscillospiraceae bacterium | reverse complement strand
TTTTGACAAGCTGGGGCGGCGCCGTCCGGATGGACGGCGCCGCCGTGTTTTTTTCCAAATTGCCGTTGCGCTTAGGGTGTGTTACCAAAATCCGCAAAGCGTAGTTTAGCTGGATCTTCCAGACTTTAGAAACACACCCTAGCGAACCGCCCGGACGAGCGTTTCCACGCGGTCGAGGCGTTCCCAGGGTAAATCCAGTTCCGAACGGCCGAAATGGCCGTATGCCGCGGTCTGGCGGTAGATCGGGCGGCGCAGGCCGAGCTGATCGATAATTGCCGCCGGGCGGAAATCGAAAGCGCCCAGCACCGCGCGCTCGATGGCTTCCTCGCTGTAAGCGCCCGTTCCAAACGTATCGACGCAAATGGAGACCGGCCGCGCAACGCCGATGGCGTATGCAAGCTGGATTTCGCACTTTTTTGCCAACCCCGCGGCGACAACATTTTTCGCCGCATACCGCGCCATATAAGCTGCGCTGCGGTCAACTTTTGTCGGGTCCTTGCCGCTGAAGCATCCGCCTCCGTGCCGCGCATAGCCGCCGTATGTGTCCACAATGATCTTTCTGCCGGTCAGCCCGGAATCGCCGGCAGGCCCGCCGATTACAAACCGTCCCGTCGGATTCACATAGATCTTCGTGTTTTCGTCCGACAGCCCTTCCGGCAGCACCGGACGAATCACTTTTTCCTCAATGTCCCTGCGTAGCGTGGCCATGTCTGCGTCGTCGTGCTGCGCGCTAATCACCACCGTGTCCACACGCGCGGGAACATCGCCGTCGTATTCGATCGTAACCTGACTTTTGCCGTCCGGCCGCAGATACGGGATATCGCCGCTTTTCCGCACGGCGGCGAGCCGCTTTGTCAGTTTATGCGCAAGATCGATCGGCAGCGGCATGTAGTTTTCCGTTTCGCTGCAGGCATAACCGAACATCATGCCTTGATCCCCCGCACCGGTGCCGAGGTTTTCACCCGATTCGCCGTTTTTCTGTTCAAACGCCCTGTCGACGCCCAGCGCGATATCCGGCGACTGCCCGTTTATCGCGGTGATGACCGCAAGCGCATTCGCGTCGAATCCGTACTCCGGCCTGTTGTAGCCGATATCGTTCACAACCTTGCGGACAAGATTTGGTATGTCCATATTGCAGCTTGTGGTGACTTCCCCCATAACGAGCACCAGCCCGGTGGTCGCGGCGCATTCGCACGCAACGCGCGACAAGGGGTCTTCCTTCAGCAATTCGTCCAGCACGGCGTCCGAAATACAGTCGCAGAGCTTGTCCGGATGCCCTTCGGTCACCGATTCGGATGTGAAAAGTCGTTTGCCCATTCGTAATGTTTCCTCCGTTGTCCTATTACAAAAACCTCATCCGCAGATGAGGTTTCACATTGATTCGATGGTTCAACGCTCATCTTTCAGCTTGCGCTGCCGGAATTGGCACCTTGTCCGCCAAAGACGAACAGGTTGCCGGGCTTCACTGGGCCGGTCCCTCTGCCACTCTTGATAAAGCGGTATGCGATTTTTGTTTACGCGTATTGTAGCATGGTGCGCCCATGCCGTCAACCGGACGGAATGGGCGCATCGTGCGTTTTTTTACCAAATCTGCATTTTTGCGCAGTACCGCGCCGCCTTCCTTCTGCGCGCTACTTATCCAGGTTGCCGTCGTTATATACCGGCTCGTCCTCTCCCGGGACCAGTTCGGAATATCCAAACATCAGTCCGTCCGGCACAGCGCGCTGATAGGAAATATCGTTACTCTCGCCGATACGCTGGCCGGAGTGCGAATTTAGCTGTTCACCCATAAAGACCATCGCGGCGCTCAGCCCTCCGTCCAGATTGTAGGCAAGCGAACATCCGTACTCGGCGAACAAGTCGGCAAATTCCCAAACCGTCATACCGACACTGTAATCCTTCTGCCGCCCGTCCACAACAACAGCGAGGTAGTGCCCCGGCTCGAAATAGCCGATTCCCGCACGCGGGTTACTCCTGCGAATGCGGTGATATTTTGCGTTCTCGTTGATCACGCCGTCCTTAATCAGCGTCGGCCCGAAGGAAAAGCTGTTTTCCACGCCGTCTTCCAGCAGGATATTCGCACGGGTTTCCCATTTATCAAAAATCCGCATGGACATATCGGGGTACATCACCAACGTGTCCTCGGCGTTTTCATAGGAGTAGATCTTTCCGTCGCGAATCAGGATCCCCTTCTCTTCCTTTTCGCTGTTGATGAGGTTGTCCCCCGTAATCCAAAGCACCGCATTTGCACGCCGGGCGATGATCCACGGGTAGGTCGCCCCGCGGCCGGTGTGTCCTTCCGAACCGAAACCGGGGCGGAATTGATATATATCTTTTATATGGATATCCGCAACGAAATAGGTAACGGGGTTCCCGTCCTCGTTTGTGATCGACACGCGGGTGATTTCGACGCCCAGCGTATCCGAGCGATAGGCCCATCGCCCGTTTTCAGCGTCTATTTCCACAACCTCTTCCGGTTCGTCTTCCTTGCGGTACCAACTTTCCTGCTCCGGCTCCGGCGCTGGGGTCGGTTCCGGTTCAGGCGTAAGCATCGGCGTTTCCTCCGGCATTTTGTCCGGCGAGGGCGACGGCGTTCCTTCCGCCGCGGACGCAGTCATGGCGGCCTGTCCGGATTCCTGGCGGGTTTGCTTTTCCACGGCGCCGTCGCGAATTCCGGCGAGGACCGCGCACGCGGCAAGCGCGGCGACCAACGGCAGGATGCAGATGCAGGCCGCATCGCCCTTGCCGCGGACGCGACGGATTTTCCGGTACAGCAGCAGCGTAATAAGAAGACTCAGCGCAATCCCCGCCGCAAGAATCAGCGCGGACGCGCCGAAACGCCCGAAGATCGAACCACCCGCGTCCACGCCGTCCTGTTCCGCAGCGCCGCTTGTCTGCGCAGTCGGTTCTGCGGCCGGCCCGGAGGTCGGTGTCGGTTCCGCCGTCGGGCTGGAAGTCGGCGTCGGCGCCGGAGACGGCGTGACGGGCGCATATGTCAGCAGTGCCGCCGTGTCGATATGCTCGAACAGATCGTTTTTTGCTTCGTCTTCCCCGACGTTTGTGTACTGCAGCGTGTATTTCCCGGACGCGTCGACGGCTTTGCCAAACACCTGCTGCGACACGTGCCGGACAAACGCCGCCTGCGCGGTCTGCTCCGCCGTTTCTCCGTCAAGCGCGTTAAGGGGAACGTTCATAGCCACAATCGCCGCGCCCGCTTCCCCCGTCTCGCCGAACGTATAGAGCTTTTCGACGATATCGGACCCTTCCGCCGCCTTTATCACGCATTCCGCGGTAAACCGGTGTGCGCCGGAAGCGTCGTTCAGCCCGTCTGTGACAACCACCTTCGGCAGGAACGTTTCAAACAGATTTGTAATATACTTAACAGTGGCGGATTTGCCCCAAGCTTTTTCAACAATATCGGCGGAATCGTAATTGCCGCAGGTAAACCCGGCAAAAACCGGATACTGCCGCACGCCCGCCGCCCAAAGCGCCGCGAGCGCCTCGTCCACACGCGCGCGCTTGCCGTAATCCGAAAGATACACGACCACCGTCTGAATCCCGCGTCCTAACGTATACTCCGGCAGCACCGCGCCGTGCTGCTTCCATTCCGCCCCCGGCTCCGCCGTAATCAGCATGAGGTCCGCCCGCTCGTGAGAGGGTTCCCAACGCTGCACGTCCTGCGGAATCTCTTCGTCCGCCGCATATGCTTTCGCTCCCGCAAGCGCGCAGTCCGACTCCGCGCTCACAACGATCCTGGCGCAGGCGGAATCCACTTCGATAAATTTATTGACGAATCCGTCCGTAACGCTCGTCTCCCCGACCGGAACGCCGATTTCGTCCAGCTGTGAAACGACATACGATTCCGGCGCCGTATACCACGAAAGCACAACGGCCTGCGCGGCTTCGCCCGGCAGCAGCGAGAACGTCTCCATCGAATCGAACGAAATCCGCGTCGTCACAAGATCGTCGCGCAGACGGTATTCGTACTGCACACGGTCTTCCGGAAGTTCAAACGAAAGCGTGCCGGTTTCGGTTTGCGCGCCGGTTTCCGCACGCGTGGCGGCAGGAATCATCAGCAACGCACAGCACAGCAGCAGCGCAGTCCATTTTTTCATTCACCCATACCGTTTTCTTCCCATAGATTAGCGCCCTTTCGGCGGAAAACGACGGCGCTTTTTTCGAAGCTGCAAAGTCAGCGCCGCAATGCACAGCGCCAGCAGTATCAGCACCGCGCCCATCAGCCACAAACTGCCGTCCGCCGCCGCAGGCGCCCCCGTTTCTTCCTCCGCCGCAGGCGTAGGGCTTGGAGCCGCCGTCGGCGAAGGCGTCGGCTCGATGGTCGGCGCCGCTGTCGGCGAAGGCGAGGGCGAAGGCGCAATATAGTTGCTCAGCACCGCGGGATCGATGTTTTCCATGAAATCCCCGCCGATCTTATCGACGCCGGTCATCGTATACGCCAGCCCGAATTCAGCACTGCTGTAATCGCCCGTATCGTATACGTTTTTGTGATAATCCTGCTGCGACGCATGGCACTGATATGCAAGGTTCGCCATTTCGAGCGCGGTTTTTCCGTCGAACGCATCCAGCGGAACGCGCCAGTTCATCGTAATCGCCCCGCTTTTGAACAGATGCAGATAGAGCTTCTTTGTCTGCCACGCACCGTACTGTTCGGCCGAATCCAGATACTGCGTACCGTCCGCGGCAACCGAAACGGCCTCCAGCGTACAATGCGCGGTGATGCGATGCGCCCCGTGTCCGTATTCTCCCTCAAGGTCGTGGGAAACGATCGCTTCCGGCTCAAACCTGCGGATGAATCCGACGATCGCCGAAAGCGTTTCCTCGCGGCCCCATCGTTTTTCCGCAGCCTCGAGCGTTTCCGTGTATGTATCCTTGAATCCTGCGAATACGGGTGCGTTGCGGACCCCGCAGAGCCACAGCCCCTCCATCGCCTCGTCCATGCGAAGGCGTTCCTCGCAGGCCATGTAAACAATCTGAACTGTCAAACCCCGTTCTCCGGCGTATGTTGGAATCGTGCCGCCAAAATAAAGGAACTCGTCGTCGGCATGTGCCGAAAGGATCAGGATGTCCGCTTTTTCCGCAGGCTGCCCCCAATCGTAAACACCCTCCGGCAGCGCCCCTTCGGAATAAAACGCAATCTCGCCGAGTTCCATTTCCGTTTCAGAGCGAAGCGCAAGCCCGCGCGCGTCTGCGCTGATTTCATAATACGCGTTAAGCAGCGGCGTTTCGATCGTCCGGTCGGCAAGCGCGGCGCCGTCCGCGTCCAATTCCGTCAGGATAAAGGATTCCGGCAGCGAATACCATTTGAGATATACGCCGCGCACCGGCGCGTCATCCCCCCATTCGCAGGTAAAGACGTCATATTTGGAAAACCGCGTGTATGTCTCGACGTTCCCGTCGATCATGCGCTTTCGCATGCGGCCGCCTTCCGGCTCGGTGATCGTGCAAAGACTCGTGAGCGCCTGCGCTTCGACGTCTTTTTCCTCCCCGGCGAGCGAAACAGCCGGCGCGCGCATGAGAAGCGCGATCGCGCCGGCAATACAAACCGCTCGTTTCCATCGAGTCAATGTCATTACTGGTCGATAACCCTTCTTCTATTTCTCATCACGAACCTCTGCGTTGGCGGCATGCATCTCAACTTCCGCTTTTGCTAATTCCTTGCGTCCCGCAATCAGCAAAATGCCGCCCCCGCCAAAGAGGATTAAAAGGCTGAGAATTCCAACCGACGCGCGGTCGGTCAAGATATAAAACATGGAATACAGCAACGGGCCGATGACGGTCGCAAACTTACCGAACACATCGTAAAAGCCGAAGTATTCCGCGCTTCTCGAACGCGGTACGAGTTTGCCGAAATACGAGCGCGACAACGCCTGTATCCCGCCCTGTACCGTGCCAACCAATCCCGCAAGCACCCAGAAAAGGATGGACGCAATCGAACGCGCCGCATTGTAATCCGTCTGCTTCTGCGTATCGGCGGCATAAACCTGAAGGTCGTTTCCAATGCCGGCAAGCGCGCTCAGAGCCGTTTCACGGCTTTCTTCGCTGGCAAATTTATAATTTACGCTCCCGGCATCCGCCGTCTGCCGCGAAAGATCCTCGACGACACCGGCAAACGCGCCCGCGCGGTCCTCTTCGGACAGCAGGTCGCGCGTGTCTTCCACGAGGTCGACGCTCAGGTCTTCCCATGCGCGCCGGTCTTCTTTATTGTCGAACTCGACCTGCTGTGCGGAAATGCTTTCCCGCGCGGCGGCGACATATTCAAGCTGATAGGGTTCCACGAGCCGTCCCATGAAAAAGCCAACGCCGCAGATGCAGAAATACACCGCAATCGCGGTAATGATCATCCTGATCGCCCCGAATTTGCCCGCAAGCTTGCTGAACAGGATGGAAAACGGCACCGCCACAAGCTGCGTCAGCAGCAGTGCAAAAATCATGCCGGTCATTCCCAGCCCCAGCGTCGTGCCATAGTTGGTCGCCAGCGAAATGACCGCGCCCACGCCGTCGATATAGAGGAAATAGGCGATCAGATAGATGAACAGGCCCTTACTGCTCACACAGCGTTTCATCGTTTCGAGCAGATTTTTCACGGCGTGTTTCGCCAGTTCGCCCGGAGGCGTTTCCACAAAGTGTCTCTGCTCGACGTTTTTCAGAATCGGAATCGAGAACAGCAGCCACCAGACCGTGACGATTAATATCGCAAACTTCATGGAAATCGGATCATAATCCCGCAGGGTCATCACAACGATGGAAATCACAAACGGAATCGTGCTGCCGCCGATATAACCCGCGGCATATCCCCAGCCGGAAACACGGTCCATACGCTCGTGCGTCGTCACATCGGTCAAAAACGAATCGTAAAATACGCAGGAACCGGAAAACCCGATATGGGAAATCACGTAGCCGACAAGCATCCACTGCCAGGTGCTTACAAACGCAAGAATCGCAGTGGAAAGGGTGCCGATTAAGGTAAAGGTTAAGAGCAGTTTCTTTTTATATCCCCGAAAGTCCGCAACCGCGCCGAGCGTCGGCGCGACCAGCGCGCCGATCAGCGAAGCAACCGAAACGCCGATGCCCCACCACTTGCTTCCGAGATCGCCCGCCACGCTGGCATAGTAGATCGGGAAGATGACCGCCATAATGTTGGTGGCATACACGGAATTCGCCCAGTCGTAAAAGATCCAGCTCTTTTCCTGCTTGGTAAACCGCTTGCTTTCGTCGCTCCGCATGTTTTCCCCGCTCCCTCCAGAATCGATTCGTTTTTCATCCCTTTTGACCCGTTATCAGCAGTATAGCAAATCTGCAATGCCGTAACAAGGATGTTTCCGCCCGCTTTACAAACGCTTTGCGTAAGCAAGCATATTTTACATACGTTTTGCAGCCCTGCGTCAAGGATTTGATCGCTAGGGGGTGTTTCTAAAGTCCAGAAGATGCAGTTATGCTGAATCGGCTTACAGATTGAGGCGATAAACGCAGGCGCAGTGGTGCTGCGGCGAGGCTTTTCAACAAAAAGATGCAAGTTGAGACGGTATTAAATGCGCTTTGCGGATTTTAGAAACACACCCTAGGGAAAGCCCGCCCGGATATCCGGGCGGGCTGCATAAGTTTTGCGCGTTGTGGTCCACGCTGATTTATTCCGTCTTTTCCGGCGCGGTCTGCGGCCCGCCCTGCTCTCCGGACGGCGCTTCGGCCTGCGTATCCTGCGCCGGCGCGCCGATTCCGGCCGCCTGCGCGCCTTCTTCGGGGTCTTCCTCTTCATCCTGGTGCGGCACGACCTCCACGGAAACTACGCGCGTGCCTTCATCCACCCGCATCAGATGTACGCCCTGCGTGTTGCGCGAAGCAAGCACGCTCACCTGAGCAAGCGGCATACGGATGATCGTGCCGTCGTCGCGGACCAGCATGAGGTCTTCATCCTCGGCGGTCATCTTGAGGCACGCGAGATCGCCCGTTTTTTCGTTCAGCTGCGCGGCGATAACGCCTTTTCCCCCGCGATGATGCAGCGGGTACTGATCCTCCGGCGTACGCTTGCCCATGCCAAGTTCGGTAACCGTCAGCACCTGGCCGCCCTTAACGACCTTGAGCATATCGACCACCTCGTCGTCACTGCCGAGATTCATGCTGCGCACGCCCGTCGCCGTACGCCCCATCGGACGGACGTCTTTTTCCGCAAAGCGGACGCAGCGTCCTTTTCTGCTGGCCACGATGAACTCGTCTTCGCCCGTGGAATATTCCACGGCGATCAGCGAATCCCCTTCGCGCAGATTCTGAACGATCAGTCCGCCTTTGCGGATGTTCTGCAGGTCGCTCACCGGCGTTTTCTTGATGATGCCGTCCTTGGTGGCCATCACGAGGTAGCCTTCCTTGCCGTCGCCCTCGACCGGGAACATAGCGGTGACCGTCTCGCCTTCCCGCAGCTGCAGGAGGTTCACGATCGGCAGTCCTTTGGCGTTTCTGCCCGATTCCGGAATGACGTAGCACTTAATGCGGAACGCCCTGCCATAGTTCGTAAAGAAGAGGATATGCGTATGCGTAGTCGTTACAAACAGCCGCTCGACGAAGTCCTCCTCGTGCGTACCCTGCCCGATCACGCCGCGCCCGCCACGGTTCTGCGCGCGGTAGACGTCCGGCGAAAGACGCTTGATATAGCCGAAATGCGTCATCGTCACGGCCATGTCTTCTTCCTGAATCACGTCGTCGAGATCGATATCTTCAATGCTCTGCGTAATTTCGGTGCGGCGCGGATCGTTGAAGCGCGCCCTGACGGCAAGCGCCTCGTCTTTGATGATGCCAAGCAGTTTGTGCTCGTCGTCCAGGATGCTCTGGAGTTCTGCAACACGCTCGCGCAGCATGCGGTCCTCGTCGAGAATTTTGTCGCGTTCAAGGCCGGTGAGGCGCTGCAGCCGCATGTCAAGGATCGCCTGCGCTTGACGCTCGGAAAGCCCGAAGCGCTCGATCAGTTTTGCGCGCGCCTCGTTGGGATTGGCGGACTTTTTGATAAGTTCGACAATCTCGTCGATATTGTCCAGCGCAATGATGAGCCCTTCGAGGATATGCAGCCGTTCCTTTGCGCGGTTGAGGTTGTAGGTCGTCCTGCGGGTGACCACGTTTTTCTGATGCTCGAGATAGTAATACAGCACGTCGCGCAGCGGCAGGACCTTCGGTTCGCCGTCAACGAGCATGAGCATGATTACGCCAAAGGTAGACTGCAAATCGGTATGCTTATAAAGACGGTTCAATACGACGTTCGCATTCACGTCCTTTTTCAGTTCGATAACGATACGCATGCCGGTGCGGTCGGTTTCATCGCGCAGATCGGAGACGCCTTCAACCCGCTTGTCATGCACGAGATCGGCGATCCGCTCGACGAGGCGCGCCTTGTTGACCTGATACGGAATTTCCGTGATGATGATGCGGCTCCGGCCGACGCCGTAGGTCTCGATCTCCGCGCGCGCACGCACCACGATGCGGCCGCGGCCTGTTCGATACGCGCTGGCGATGCCGGAAAGCCCCATGATGATGCCGCCGGTCGGAAAGTCCGGCCCGGGCAGATACTGCATGAGCCCGTCGCTGTCGATCTCCGGGTCGTCGATGAGCGCGCAGAGCGCGTCGATCGTTTCCCCGAGGTTGTGCGGCGGGATATTCGTTGCCATTCCAACGGCGATGCCGCCGGAACCGTTGACGAGGATATTGGGAAAACGGCTCGGCAGCACGGTCGGCTGCATAAGCGTTTCGTCGAAGTTCGGCATGAAATCGACGGTATCCTTGTCGATGTCCGCCATCATCTCGGTGGCCATCTTGGAAAGACGCGCTTCGGTATAACGCATGGCCGCCGCGCTGTCGCCGTCCACGCTTCCGAAGTTGCCGTGCCCTTCTACGAGCATATAGCGCGTCGAGAAATTCTGCGCAAGGCGCACCATCGCGTCGTATACGGAGGAATCCCCGTGCGGATGGTATTTACCGAGGCAGTCGCCCACGATACGCGCGCTCTTGCGAAACGGCTTGTCCGGCTGCAGGCCCAATTCGTCCATCGAATATAGGATGCGCCTGTGAACTGGTTTCAGCCCGTCGCGCACGTCCGGCAACGCACGGTTGATGATAACCGCCATTGCGTACGAAATGAAGCTTTTCTTCATTTCGGTTTCCAGCTTGATCGGAACGATGCGGCCCGTCGTTGTTTCTTTCTGTTCCATTTTCTACTCCTGCTTCTTCGTCCAAACGCGTCTCAAACGTCCAAATCCACGACCAGTTTGCTGTTTTGCTCGATGAACTCGCGCCGCGGCTCCACCTTGTCGCCCATCAGCAATGTAAACAGCTCGTCGGCCTCGATGGCGTCTTCAACCGTCACCCTGAGCATGATCCGCGATTCGGGGTCCATGGTGGTTTCCCAAAGTTGTTCCGGATTCATTTCACCAAGGCCTTTGTAGCGCTGAATCGTGGGTTTGGGTTCCCGGCCGATCTCCGCGAGCGTTTCTTCGAGTTCCTCGTCCGAATATACATACCGCAGGAAGCTCCCGCGCTTGACCTGGTAAAGCGGCGGCTGCGCGATATACACATATCCTTTTTCGATCAGCGGCCGCATATGCCGGTAGAAGAACGTCAGCATCAGGATGCGGATGTGGCTTCCGTCCACATCGGCGTCCGTCATGCAGATAATCTTGTGATAGCGGAGCTTTGCCTCGTCGAAATCCTCGTCAATGCCCGCGCCGAAGGCGGTGATCATCGCCTTGATTTCGGCGTTGGCCAGCACTTTGTCCAGTCGCGTTTTCTCGACGTTTATAATTTTGCCGCGCAGCGGCAGAATCGCCTGAAACATGCGGTTCCTGCCAAGCTTCGCGCTGCCGCCGGCGGAATCGCCCTCCACGATGAAAATTTCGCATGCGGCGGGGTCTTTTTCCTGGCAGTCGGCCAGCTTGCCCGGCAGCGAAGTGGAATCCAGCGCGCTTTTCCTGCGCGTCAGCTCGCGCGCCTTACGCGCCGCGTCTCTCGCGCGCGACGCCGTGACGCATTTTTCAATGATGATCTTTGCGCAGGCGGGGTTTTCCTCGAGGAAGCGAACCAGGCCTTCGGCGACCGCGCCGTCGACCAGCGGACGGATATCCGCGTTGCCAAGCTTCGTCTTGGTCTGCCCTTCGAACTGCGGCTCGGTGAGCTTGACGGAAACGACGGCCGTAAGCCCCTCGCGGATATCCTCGCCGGAAAGCGACGGATCGCTCGGCTTAAGGATTCCGTTTTTCTTGGCATAATCGTTGACTACGCGCGTCAGCGCCGCCTTAAAGCCCACCAGATGCGCGCCGCCTTCGATCGTGTTGATGTTGTTGGCAAACGTAAAAATATTTTCATTGTAGCCGTCGTTATACTGCATGGCGACTTCAACGGAACCGGTCTCAGCGCCGTCCTCAAGCCGCTTTGCGGTAAAATAAATCGGTTCGGCATGGAGCGTTTCTTTGTTTTTGTTGAGATATTTCACAAACGAAACGATGCCGCCTTCATAGCAGAACGATTTGACATGCGCAGGGGTTTCCCGTTCGTCCGTTACCGATATCCTTACGCCGGCGTTCAGAAACGCCATCTCGCGGAAGCGGCTGCTGAGCATATCGAAATTAAACTTCACTTCATCGAAAATCGTGTGATCGGGCAAAAAGGTGATGACCGTGCCGGTATCGTCCTGCTGCGCGTCGCTTTCGATATGGACTTCGTTGAGCGGGTCGCCCCGCATAAATTCCTGCACATATATGTGCCCGTCGCGGTGCACCTCGGCGCGCAGCGTTTCGCTCAGCGCGTTGACGCAGCTTACGCCGACGCCGTGCAGTCCGCCGGAAACCTTGTAGCCTCCGCCGCCGAACTTGCCGCCGGCATGCAGCATCGTCAGCGCCACGGTGAGCGCGTTTTTACCCGTTTTCTCATGCAGCCCCACAGGAATGCCGCGACCGTTGTCCACCACGGATACGGAGTTGTCAGGGTGGATAAACACCTCGATATGCGTGCAGTAACCCGCAAGCGCTTCGTCGATGGAGTTGTCCACGACTTCCGCAACCAGATGGTGCAGTCCGCGCGTATCCGTCGAGCCGATATACATGCCCGGACGGCGGCGCACCGCCTCAAGCCCTTCCAGCACCTGTATTTGTGAAGCGTCGTATGTTTGTTTTGTTTCCTGTTCCACGTCCTGTTTCCTCTCTGTTCTGCAAACGCGTCGTTTCCCGCGTCCTGCGCTCCGGGCCGGTCGCCCGTGCGTTATGCCTCTATGCCTTCGCAATCCCGTAGTATTGTCACGTTTCATCCGGACCGCCGCGTCTCTGCGCCTGCGTCCGGCTTTTCCTACTCGCCGGCGTCCGACACCGTCAGCACCGCCGCCTCATTCAGGTATTCGCGGCAAATTTCGCTCCTCCAGCGCTTTTCCAGCGTCGCGCTGGCAATATGCGACGCGACGACCGTTTCCCTGCCGCGTTCTCGCAGCACCAGATAGGATTTTTCCCTGCCCGCGCAAGGGGTAAAACGTCGTTCCCTGCGCGCACGGTCGATATATGCCTTTGTTCCGGGCGTCATACCGCGCCCGTTGAGCACAAAAACGATTCTCTCCAGCGGAATGCTCACGTCCGCGCCGATATGCAGCAGCATTTTCTCCTCCTGTAAGCCCGTCTAGCGCTCTGTTACGCGGCGGTCGGCCACCTGATAGACCTGCATCTGCTCAACGCCCGCTGCCGCGACCTCCTCGAGGTGCGTGCAGGTCAAAAACGTCTGGCAGTCCTGCGCGGCAACGAGCAGCATCTTTTGCCGGTTACGGTCGAGTTCGGAAAATACGTCGTCAAGCAGCAGCACGGGCGAATCCCCTTTTTCCTCGCGCAGAATTTCGAGCTGCGCAAGCTTCAGGCTCAGCACAGTCGTACGCTGCTGCCCTTGCGAGCCGTATACGCGCACGTCCGTGCGGTTCACGGAAAGACGCATATCGTCCCTGTGCGGCCCGACGGACGTGTTGCCGCGGTACATGTCCCGCTCGGCCGCATCCGCCAGCGCAAGCCGCAGCGCGCCGGCAAGGTCCCTGCCTTTTTCCGGTCCGAAATTCGGCTCGTAGGAAACGCCCAGGGATTCCTCCCCGTCCGAAAGCGTTTCGTGCTGAGAACCAGCGATCATACCGAGCCGCTCAATCAGTTCCGCGCGTGCCAGCACGATCGCCGCGCCCAGAACGGAAATCTGCTCGTCCCAGCATGCCAGCGCGTCGTAATCCATCCCTTCCGGGTCCTTGAGCAGCGCGTTGCGCTGTTTGAGCGCGGCATTGTATTGCTGGAGCGTGTAATAGTAAGACGGGCGAAGCTGCGAAATCGCCATGTCGAGAAAGCGCCGCCGTTCGCCGGGTCCGTCCTTGACCAGCGCCAGGTCCTCCGGCGCGAACATCACGACGTTCAGGCAGCCCAGCAGTTCGCCAGAGCGCGAAAGCTGCGCGCCGTCGATCAGGATGCGCTTCCGCTCGCCGGGGAAGAGCTTGCAGGCGATGCGGCGCGGCCCACCGACGGTGTCCAGGTCCACCGCTACGCTCGCACCCGGTTCGCCGGTGCGCACCATTTCGCCGTCGCGAACCGTGCGGTGGCTGCGCCCGAGAGAACATAAAAAGAGCGCCTCCAGCACGTTTGTCTTCCCTGCGGCATTTTCACCCGTCAGTACGCAAAGCCCCGCGTCCGGGCGCAGGGAAAGCTTCGGGTAATTTCTGAAATTAACTAGCCGTAGGCCGGTAACGCGCATGCGCTCGCCGCTCATTCTTCCTTACAAAATTCCTGTTTATTATAACATAATAATGTACGTGTGTATATATATTATAGAAAAGAAGTGCTTTTTCGAGGGTGTTTTACGTGAATTTTCTTCCGTTTCCACGCATGAATACAACATGGCCTGCAAAGCGCGCAACAATGCCGGACGGAACCGGGAACCCCGGTCCGTCCGGCATGAAAAAACGCCGTTTTGAGCTGCGTCGGATTATGAAAGAAGGTCGCCCTGGTGCGCGACGAGCGTCGCGTCGAACACGCCGGGTACCCGCATGAACTTGTCCACGAAGTCCGCGTCGCTTTCGCGGATGCGCAGTTCAATGGTAAGCTCGATACCGTCGCGCTGGACGGTCTTGCTCTTGATGTGCGCTTTGGGCAGCTGCCGGATTAACCCCTTGATCTGCTGGCTCGCGCGCTCGTCGAAGTGCAGAATCAGCAGGTACGGCATCGTACCGCTGCCCTTTGCAGAGGTGATGATGACCATAATCACGCCGATTACCAGCGCGCCGATCAGCCCGACGTCAACAAACCCGGCGCCGAGGGCAAGCCCTTCGCCGACCGCCCAGAACATATAGACCGTATCGATCGGGTCCTTGATGGCCGTGCGGAAACGCACGATGGAAAGCGCGCCGACCATGCCGAGCGAGAGCGTGAGGTTTGAACTGATGAGCATAATCACCAGCGCCGACACCATGGTCAGCAGGATCAGGCTCAGGTTAAACGAGCGCGAATAAACGACCCCTGCAAACGTCTTTTTGTAGATGAAATACAGAAAACCGCCGATCACCAGCGCAACCAGCAGCGTCAGGATTACCTGCAGCGGATTGAGCGTGCTGGAAAACAGCTCTTTGATATTAAACGCGGTCGCCAGCGGGTCGGAAGCCGCGTGCAAAATGATGGGGTTCATATGGTTCCTCCTTCACATCGTCCTGATGGAAACTTTATGCGCTGATCAGGCGACAAAACATAATCAAAACTCATACTGCCGGCAGAAGACATACTTGCTGGCCGCCGTGTGCGCCGCGGCGTCTACCGTGAGCAGTTCCTGCACGTACATCGGCAGGCTTCGGTTGAACTTCACCTCGAGAATCATGCAGTTGCGTAGATTCCAGACGGGGTAAGTCGCAAGATGCGGGTTGAATAAGTCGGTAAAACGCATGCCGGTGCGCACATTTTTATCGAACGTTACCCGCACGTCCTCGCCGGAGAACACATACGGCTCGCGCATATAATCGACGACGACCTTCGGGCGGAGATAATTCGACTTGAAGATGCCGTAAAACTGCATCGCCAGCGGTTCCGCCCGCTGCCTGAGACATTCAAGATTTCCGCGCACGATCGCGTCGCATTCCTGACGGCTGATGGAAAGACTGTCTTTTTTTACATACTGTCCTTCCTTATGCTTTCGTTCAAGCTTGATCGCGCTGTCCGAAAGGTTGTAAATGCGGATGCGATATTTATCGCGGGAGTCTACGCCGTCTACTTTTTCTGAAACGGCGGAATCGTACGGATCGTCGAAATACAGGCTGCGAATGAAGTATTCCCCGCCGTTATGCGCAGCATAACGGTCCTGTTTCAGGCATGCCTTGAGCCGCACGGAAAGGAGCCGGTGCTCCCCTTCGGAAATAATGTATTTCAGTTCGTGCCGGAAGGGTTTCCCGGCGTTGCGTTTCCTATCGGCCATATTCCTAGCCTTCCAGCGAGGATACACGCCCGAAGATACTCGTCATTTCCGAATCGCTCAGGCTGAAGTAATCCTGCACATATTTCAAACAATATTCCTGATAATGGTTCGCATAAGTGCGAATATGATCGCAGTGCTGCTGCCATGATGTATACGTTATATCGTCCCAAATGTCAACATCGTATTGCATTTCTTCGAAAATAACCGCCTGCAGTTCGTCAACACGCGCGTTGATCTTCTCCGGGGTATACACTTCGTTGAGCATAATCGCGACCTTTTCGAGGAACAGCGCTCTGAACGAAGCGTTCTGAAGCAGCGCGCGCACCAGCACCGTGGATGTCGCTTTACCCGCGCCATGACCCGTCTCGTGGAAGTAGCGCGAGAAGAAGTCCCGCCGGTAGCCAGAAGTCGTCGCTTCGGAATTGTTATCGTTGCGGTTCATCGCCCAGCAAAAATCATAAAACAGCCAGCGCCACTTGTTGTCCGTTTCCTTTGTACGCCAGTACTTGATATTGCCTGTGTCCGTGTTGCCGACAATGATCTCCGCGGCGGTATAAGCAGCAAAGTTTTCAACGTCCATCAGCGAACAGATGTATTCGTAATTTGCCGCATTACTCAAGTCGTGGCTTCCCGCCCATTCCACCATATCGGTGTAATCTTCCCAGCCGTTGCCGGCGATCACGCACTTATCGTTGCCGTTGCCCATCAGGATATCGATGGAATCCGGATCGGCGATATCATAGTGCGAGGCGATAAAGAATTTCGTAATCTTTTCGCGCAGGTTATAAACGCCCCAGTATTGACCGTTGATATACACGACCACTTGCCGGTATGCCTGCACGTATATGTCCTGTTCCGGAGAAAGGCCCAGGTCGCCGTCTCCGAAAAGCGAGGAAATCACAATGTCGCGGAGGCGGGTGAGGGTCGCGTCCTGTCCGCTTGCGCGCAGAACGAGGGACCGGAACTGCGTGACGTCCAACCCGTCGAAAAACGAATGCTCCAAAATCGAGTCGCCATAACCCGCGCGCGTGACCAGCGCAAGACCCTTTTGCTCCTTGTTGCGCGAATACGCACCGAAAATGCGTATTAAGCAGTCCGCATCGTATTCATAGCTGCCGGAACTGTCGATCAGGTCGAAATGGACGTTCCGTTCCCATTCGCGCCCGAGCGGATCGGGGTGAGAAATCGGCTGCGCGTTGAAATTGGCAAGGTTCCAGTCGTCGTTGTTCATGCCGGCCGTCATCGTAATATCGGTCGGATCCTGTTCGGACACGGCGGCATAGTCGTTTCCGATTACATAAATCCCCGTTTCAGCGTCCCAAAAACTCGCCGGGTCCGTAACGAGACTGATGATCGGCAGCGCCGTGCGGTGGTTCTGCAGCGTGTCCGCGCCGGTATAGATGAAGTAGCTCGCCGTCGCGGTGTCGCTTCCGGCAAGACCGGTTTTGAACGCGCGGGCGCGCAGCGGCGTGGTGCTCGAAATGGAAATTGCGCCGCTGTACCTGATGGAAGTCTCCGTCGGCACCGATCCGTCGGTCGTATAGGTGACGTAACATCCCTCCGGAACCTCGATGGTCACGCTCTGCGCGCCGTCATAGCAGCCGCTCGCAAGAAGGATCGTCGGACTTTCGGCATATCCGGCAAAACCCGCCCCGTTGGCGGCGGACGGCGTCGGCGTTTCATAATACAGCAGCTCGGTCCCCGTTCTGCCAAAGCTCACGTCCGCATACGCTTTTGGAACCTGAAGCTTGTCGAGCAGTTCCCCGTCCGGGGAAAAAAGGAAGACTACGTCTCCGCTCGCCGCAAGATTGAAGTTTGTTTCCAGGCTATTTTTTTTTTGCGCGTCGGACACATTCTTGCCCGACGCCAGAACCGTTAGGTATTCGCCCGCTTCCAGCGTGACGTCGGGAAAGACCCACTTCGCCGGGTTTTTCGCGTTGTCGGAAAGCGCATACCCAGCCAGTGAAACCGGCGTATTGGTCCGGTTGTGCAGCTCGATCCAATCATAGTATTCCCCGTCCGGTTGCTTGAGGTAAGAATAATTGGCGCTGAGCGCTTCCGAAATCACCACGTCTCCCGTACCGAACGACAGCGTCGCCATAAAAGCCTGCAGCCCCGCGTTGTCGTTGGTATACCCCGGCGTAGGCTGCGCCGTCGTGGCAAAATCGCCCGTCCCGTCGGGAGAACGCGCAAAACTGATGTCCGTTTCCGCGCGGGTATAGTCGTACTGGTCGAGGATACGGCCCGCCGGCGTAGAAAAAACCACGCTCTCCTGATATGCCGCAAGTGCGAACGGCGCTTCAATTTCACTCGATCCGTCCGGCGTCGCGCGGCCGGTGCAATAGACCATGAGCACGCCGTACGCGGGAATTTTCGTGCCTTCCGGCAGCGTGTATTTCAGCGGCTGCGTCGGGCTGTCCGAGATTCCGTAATTTGAAAGATCGACCTCCGCGCCGGTCGTATTATAAAGCTCGATCCAGTCGCAGTACGACCCGTCGGGGCCCACGATGGTGGAGGCGTTGCTCGCCATGAATTCGTTGACGTACACGCCGATGGATTCCTCGGCGCTTGCGGAAAGCGTGGCGATATACTGCGCCGCGCCGTCGTCCGTATTCGGATAGCCGGGGCTCGGCAACATTTCCTTCCAGGTGGAGACGTCCGCCGCATCACGGCCGAGCGAATACCCGCTCGTCACCGCACGCAGGGAGATACTGTCGATCACTGTGCCGGAAACCGAGGTCAGGATCACGTCGTCCGACGCCGAAAGCTTAAAAGCGGCGTGCATCGCCCCGCGCGTAACGTCACCGCTGCAAAACACAACAAGATACCCGTGCGCCTCGACGACGCTCCCCTCGGGAAACGTCCACTTAGCCGCGGACAGCAGATCGTCCGAAAGCCCGTAGCCGGATATGTCCAGCGGGGAATCGGTCGTGTTGGCAATCTCCACCCAATCCGGGAAATCGCCCGTTTCGTCCGGCACCGCGCCCTTGTTGCTGGTCATTACTTCGTTGATCTCTATTTGGGAGGTGACGCCGTCTTCCGTAGACGACCCGCATTTTGTTAAATAAAGAATGAGCGCAATCACGCAGGCAAGCAGCAAAATAAAAATCAGGCTCTTTCGCGCCGCCGATGCTCTCCTTCTCCGTCTCGCCATGGGTTGAATACTCCTTCCGCAAAAACGCGCTCATACGTTTTCGCAACGTCCAGTTTACCATATGACCGGACAACTGCCAACGCCGCCCTGCGAATATTCACAAAATGTCCGAAATGTCAACATTTTCGACCCGCAGTGGTTTTTACCGCGCAAATCCAAGAATGACCGCCGCGCTCAGCAGCGCAATCCCCAGAAAGACGCCTCCAAGAATCGTAAATACCTTTACAAGCGGTCCCCGCGGGTTTTCCTCCTCCACATACAGATTCCCAACGTTCTGCGGATCGTAATGGACATGCACCTTTTGACCGACCAGCAGCTTCGGCGCGCTGAAAGCATGTTTCGAGAGGCTCTGCATCGGCCGTCCGTCGATCGGAAACGAATAGACCAGCCGCACCATGTTCGTGCCGGGCTGCGCCTGAAACGCGCCGACGACCCCCTCCGCATACGCCGTGCAGAGGCTGCGCCTGCGCCGCTCGGCGGCCGAAACCGCCAGCCCCACAATGAGGAACACCAGCCCGATAAGGCCGAACGTACCGGAAAAAATGCCGACGAACAACATAATAAACCCGACGCCGGACGGATGGACAGCCACCATTGTTTTCGCCTTCTTTCATCGATTTACGCAAAATACTGAAATACGCTCAATCGTCCCCGCCCCGGAGCCGGTCGCGCTTTTCGTGATTCTCCTTGATCTTCGCTTCCTGCCCCTGGCCGGAAGGCGCATAGTACCGCTTTCCCTTCAGCGAAGGCGGCATATATTCCTGCCGCACCCAGTGGCCGGGATAATCATGCGGATAAAGATAGCCCCGTCCGTGACCGAGCTTTGCCGCGCCGGCAAACGACGTGTCCCGAAGATGGATGGGGACCGGTTCGTCGAAGCTGCTCTCCGCGTCCGAAAACGCGGCGTTCATGGCCGAAACGACGCTGTTGGACTTGGGTGATTCGCAGATAAACAAGATCGCCTGCGTAAGCGAAAGCCGCGCTTCCGGCAAGCCCACGTGCTCCAGCGCCTCCGCCGCGGCGACGGCCTGGACCATCGCCTGCGGGTTGGCAAGCCCCACGTCTTCGCTTGCGTGGGCAATCAGCCGCCGCGCGATGATCCGCGGATCGACACCCGCGTACAGCAGGCGCGCAAACCACGCAAGCGCCGCGTCCGAATCGCCGCCGCGCAGGCTTTTGCAGAACGCCGAGAGCATATCGTAAAACAGCTGTTCGTCGCATTTAACGACCTTGCGCTGGCTCGATTCGACGGCGATTTCTTTTGTAATGCGGATTATGCCCGCATCGTCCGGAGGAGTCGTCAGGACCGCAAGTTCGAGCGCGTTGAGCGCGTTGCGGCAATCGCCGTTGGCGATGGCCGATATCGTATGCAGCGCGTCCTCGTCGAGCGCCGCGTCCAGTTTGCCAAATCCGCGCTCTTCGTCGGAAAGCGCGTTTAGGACGGCTTTTTCGACGTCCTCGCTCGAAAGCGGATAAAACTGAAACACCCGGCAGCGGGACACGATTGCGCTCGTCATGGAAATCATAGGGTTTTCGGTCGTAGAACCGATGAAACGAATCGTCCCCTTTTCAAGCGCGGGAAGCAGCGAATCCGACTGTGTTTTGCTCCAGCGGTGGCATTCGTCAAGCAGCAGGTACGTCGGCTGCCGGTAAAGCTTGAGCCGGTTTTCCGCTTCTTCCACAATCGCGCGCAGTTCCTTAACTCCGGCGGTAACCGCGTTGAGTTTAACAAACGCCCCGCCGGTAACGTTTGCGATAATCGCCGCCAGCGTGGTTTTGCCCGTTCCCGGAGGTCCGAAAAAAATGCTGCTTTGAAGACGGTCGGTCAGGATTGCGCGGCGCAGCAGCCGGCCTTCGCCGACGATGTGCTTCTGGCCGACGAATTCGTCCAGCGTGCGCGGACGCATGCGCTCGGCAAGCGGCGCGCTCTCTTTTGTGTTGTTTGTGAATAAATCGTCCACTTTTTCTCTCCGGTTACGGCAGGGGAAGCTCCCGAACGACGATGCAGTCGCTGCAGGATCTGCCGCCAAGATACGGCTCGTCGATCGCGCCGCTTTTGCTCACCATGACGCTGGAACGTCCGCCGTCGAGATTATACGCGGCCGCAAACCCGAGTTCTTCACAAAGGCCGGACAGTTCCTCCAATGTGAGGCCTTCGCTTGCCTGCCGGCGCCCGTCCACAACCATCAATGCATAATGTCCCGGCTCGTAATAGCCGAGTACCGTCCGAGGATTGGCCGGATTCACACCGCTGCGGAACTGTGTTTTTGCATGTCCCTGCGCATCCAGCAGGGACGGTCCGAATACCCATGTTTGATACGGGTCCAGTTCCGTCAGCGTCTCCGGCGTAAGTTCGCCGTAACCGAACGTTGCCAGTTCTCCATTGACCCGCAGCACCGCAATGTCCCACTTTTCGGTAACGCTGTCGGCGTACATCACGCCGTTTCGCACGACCGGCCCGTAGACATGCAGCGAATAAAAATCTCCGTTCACCCCGACGATCCCGTTTTCGCAGCGGTCGAACATATCTTCGACCGCCTCGGCTTTGCCGAGGAATTCCCCTTGCGAAAAGACGTTGGCAATGCATGTGATGTCCTGCACGTATATATCGGCCAGATAGTAATCGCTGTCAAAGATGCGTCCGGACAGGATCGTGACCGAGACATTCCGGCTTTTGTAGTTGCCGTTCTGGTCGTCCTGCACACCGGTATAACAGAAACGGTCGAACAGGGTTTCGTCGCAAAGCCCGCTTGCCACGCGTTCGGAAAACTTGACCATATCGTCAATGCCGCCGCTGGCGAAAAGCAGAGCGGCGCGCGCGTCGGTCGCATCGATCGTCCCGTTCTGCGTAAAGTCGCAGTCCGGCCGTTCGTCCGCCGTGAGCGCGTCCGTCCCGCTCAGGCGCAGAATCATGGCCGCGTCGGCGGCGGAAAGTACGCCGTCGCCGTTGAGATCGCCGAGCCCGGGCGCGGTTTCCGCCCGCGCGCATACCGCCGGCAGGGTGAATCCCGCCAGCATGAGGATAAAAAGTCCCGTTAGCCACCGTTTTTTCATTCGTCGTTATTTTGGACCGGCTCGCCGATATAAACGATATCGCTCACAGTCCGGCCGCCGTCCGGATTAACGTTGATAGTCCCGGCCTGCGTCGTCATGACGGACGAATTGCCGCCAAGAAGCGAATATGCCGAAACGCAGCCGAGATCCGCCGCAAGCCGTGCCAGTTCGCTGAGCGTCGCACCGCCGGAAGCCGTATTCCGCCTGCCGTCCACGGCAATAAAGCAATAATGTCCCGGCTCAAAAAAGCCGATCACCGTGCGCGCGGCGTGCGTATCGACCTCCTGCGCGCCGTTGAACGAAGTCAGCGGTTCTCCGCCGCCGTCGAGCAAGCGCACCCCTCCCGTCCAGGTTTGGTATACGTCCGCGGCGATCAGTTCGTCGGCGGCGACGGAATTGGGCGCGTACGTAATCATTTCGCCGTTTGCAAGCAGCGCGCAGATATCGCTCTCCCTGTCGACCGTTTCCCGCAGCCAGACGCCGTTACGCACCAGCGGGCCGAGCTTTCTCCCGGAATATCCGTCTCCGTTGATCGCGAGCACCGCCCCGTTTGCAACGGCGATCTGCTGCGTTTTTTCCCGTCCGCCGAGATACTCCCCGCCGCCGAACGCAGTACGGAGGCTCCTGACACTCTGAATATAGATGTCCGCCGCATAATAAACAAACTCGTCACGCGCACCGCTGCCGACGCTTACGCTGACATATCTGCTTCGGTAACCGCCGTTCTGCGAAACGATACCGCGGTAGGAAAACTTCTCCAGGTATTTTTCCCCGAGCAGACTGTCCGCAGAAAGGCCCGCAAGATCGGAAAACGCGTCGATCCCGCCAATCGCATAAAGCAGAATGGCTGCTGCGTCTGCCGTGCTTACCTCCATGTTTCCCGTCGTGTCCGAAATGGCGGAGGCGGCCGCGTCCAACGTGACGAACCCGCCCGCCGCGCGCAGCACTGCGGCCGCATCGCTGGCCGAAATCTGCCCGTCGCTGTCAAGGTCGCCTATAGTCCGCGTCTCCGCGCGCGCATAAGCGGGCATGGTCAGCAGCAGGCAGCACGTCAGCAAAACGGCAAACGCTCGCTTCATACGGGCCTCCTCTCGTCACCGCCGGTCAAAGTCAGCTTTCATAATAACACGTTTTTTCAGAATATGGTAGAATATACCTGCCCGCGGCCAGTTCCCGGAACACGGCCGACGGGTGTTTGCCGTTATCACATTTTGAATAAAAGAGGTTCGTTACATATGAGGATCGGACAGTTCAGCGATACGTTTCTTCCAATTGTAGACGGCGTAGGGCGCGTTACATACAATTATGCCACGGCGCTGGCAAAACGCGGCGAGGAATGCTATGTGATCGCTCCTATGGCGGACGGCGGGTACCGAGGCGGTTATCCGTTTGAACTGGTGGATTTCATCAGCATGGAACTCCCCCGCCAGCGCCAGTACAGCACCGGCATTCCGCAGTTCGACACACATTACGACGCGCGTATGCGCTGCATTGACCTGGACGTCATCCACGCGCATTCCCCGTTTATTTCCGGCCTGGAAGCCCAGCGTCTTGGCCGCAGGCGCGGCGTCCCGGTGGTCGGCATGTTCCATTCGCGCTATTACGACGACTTCTACCAACTGACCCGCGCGGAAATGCTCGCCAACCTTGCCGTGGCGACCATCGTCAACTTCTATCAGCGCTGCAACGAAGTCTGGACGGTCAGCCAGAGTTCCGCGGAAACGCTTGTCGACTACGGCTACAACGGCGACGTCGTGATCATGCCCAACGGAACGCCGGATGTTGCGCCAAACCCGGAACGCGCCGCCGCTGCCAAAGCGTACTTCGACCTGCCGGATACGCCTGTCCTTTTCTACTGCGGGCAGCTCAACTGGAAAAAGAACATCCTGCGGATTCTGGAAGCCTGCGCGCTTCTCAGACGCAAGGGACGGCTGTTTACGCTTGTGCTTGCCGGCCAGGGCCCGGACGCATGCGCCATCCGGCAGAAGGCGGAGGATCTTGGCTTGTCGGAAAACACACGCTTCACAGGCCATATCACGAACGAGATGTATCTCTACGGGCTGTATGAAAACGCGGACCTGTTCGTTTTCCCGTCTCTTTACGACACCTCCGGCATGGTCGTGCGCGAAGCGGCCGCCATGGGAACGCCCAGCGTCGTCGTGCGCGGCAGCGCAACCGCCGAACCGATCCGAAACGGCGAAAACGGCTTTCTCTGCGAGGATACGGCGGAAAGCCTCTACAGCGTAATCCGGCACGCGCTCGACGATCCGGAAAGCACGCGCAGCATCGGGATAACGGCGCGCAAAACGATATACCTGTCCTGGGACGCCATCGCCGCCCACGCGGTGGACCGCTACGCGGCGCTCATCGAAAAAATGAAAGCGCATTAACGGTTCGTATCGTTTTCGGCCATAGCCGCCAGACTTTCTTCAGGGCCGCTCTTTTCCGAGCGGCACTGTGCAGTTTGTAAAAAAAGTCCCGGGGATTCGTAAGAGCCGCAATCCCCCGGACACGGCGGCCGCTCAGTCGCGGCGCCATCGCCCGCTTTGGCAGGCTCTCAAAGCAATTCGCGCAGCACCAGGTCCGTCGCGCCTTCGCCGCGCGCTTCCAGCCGAAGGACACGCGGATCGGAACCGTATTCGTTCCAGAGCATGTCCCGAAGCGCCGTTCCGTGAAGGTGTCCGTGCACGGTGCGAATCCGGTAAACCCCCTCGCTTCTTCTGAGCGCAGATTCAACGGCAACGCGCGCCTGATATTGGTTTTTGCCATGCAGGTCCAGATCGATTGCCGACGGGATGAGCCTCTTCATTCCGTCCTCCCCGCCTGCGCGCGAACCGCAGCCGGAAAATCCTTCCATTCGCCGCCGCTGAGCCGGTGCAGTTCCTCCGTTGCGAGCAGCCACTTGGCCACGCACTCCGTTTCGGGGAAAAACTCATAAAACACGCCTTCATAAAAAGTATAAAACCGCGAAACGTCCGTACACATACCATAAGTCGGCAAAAGTTTCGGCTCGATGTGAAACGCAAACGGTTCCCCCCGCTTCGTTCCGCGGTAGCGGAACCCGCTGTGATCGAGCGTAATTTCTCCCTCCCCGGCCGGTTCGCTTGTCGCCTGCTTCTTCAGATAACGGTATTCCGGCAGCACGCCCAGCTTCACCCGTTCGGTGAGCCGGAACGCTTTGTCCTGCAATTCTCCGCGGACAAACCGCCGTTCGTCGTCAAACCAGCGGCGCGGCGTTTCGGGGATAACGCAGGTTTCGTTCAGCGGGATCAGGCGGTACGTTTCGTCCAGCCGCGCGCCGTTTCCGCAGGCAGCGCAGCGGATCGTGTCCCCCTGAGCGCGCATGGCAAACTCCCCGCCGCAGCGGGGACAGCGGTAAAGCAGCGTGTGCAGCCGGTGTGCAGTCCGTCCGTGCCCGTCGTAACGCGCCTGCACGGTTTTGTTCCATGCATAATCGTCGTTATGGATCGCTTTGTCAAGTGCCGCCTGGACCGCGTCCGCACTCAGGCGCGAAAGCTGCTCCGGTGAAAAAAGCTTTTCAATCGCCACGTCCACGCGGCCCGGCCGTTCGTCGAGGCAGTATTTTGTGCTCGTAAGGTATCCGCCGGAAATACGGCACACATACACCGGAACGCCGAAGTGCTTCAGCAGCTTCCCGCTGCCGATCGCACAGGGCTGGTTTCCCCCGCCGATGGAGCTCATGCCCTCCGGAAACAGGATCACACGGCCGCCGCCGCGGATGACACGGGAAATTTCCTTTACGGTATATACGTCCGGAGTGAAGTTCTTTTTCGGAATGATCTGCAACAACCGGAATATCCCGGCAAGATGCGAGCGGAAGAACTCGTTGTATCCTGCCACGAAATTCAGCGTGTCCGGCAGCAGTACGGCGCCGGTATAGATATAGTCCAGCCGGGAAGCGTGATTGCTTACGACGATGTAGGGCCCGCTGCACTTTCTCGGATCGTCCCTTATCTCCGCCGAAAGGCCCAGCCGCTTGAAATACAATGCGCGCCAGAGATACCCGAGCGCGCAGTAAATAATTTTAGGCGGCTGTTTGATTTTCCTTGCATAGAGCTTTTCCTGCAGCGTACGCTTTGTTTTCAGCATTTCTTCCCCCGTCCTCCGTTGTGCTCTGAGCAGAAGTTTAGCAAAACGGCTTCCGCCGCGCAATGCCGCCGTACAAAAAAACGATACCCGCAGTCAATCTGCGGGTTCGGGACAGTCAAAATACTTGTTTTTGCGGGGAGCCCTGCCCTTTCTCCCGCATTTTGGTCTGCCGGGCTGAAAGGATCAAGGGCTTTAACCGGTTAAGGGCTGCGAGCGTCAGATGCGTTCCATGCTCTTGTTGTCTCCCAGCACATAGATCGAATCGTCCGCGTGAAACGGATCGTTTGGATCGAGATTTACAAATACGTGCCCTTCCCGCCGGACGGCAATGATGGAAAGGCCGAATTTATTGCGCACGTTGATCTGCGCAAGCGAACGACCCACCCAGTCGCGCGGGACCTCGATTTCGTTGATGCTGTACTCCTCCGAAAGGTCCAGCGAATCCAGAACGCCTTCCGCCACCAGCGAACGCGCAAGACGGATGCCGCCGTCATGTTCGGGCTGTACCACGCGGTCCGCCCCGGTCTTAATCAGCAGCTTCTGGTGCAGATCGTCCTGCGCCTTGGCTACGATCTTTTTCGCACCCATTTCCCGGCAAAGCACGGTCGCCAGCACGGACGCGCGGATGTCGTCGCCGATGCAGATGACCACGCAATCAAAGTTGCGCACGCCCAGATGCGAAACGACACGTTCGTCCGTCGTATCGGCCTGTACGACATGCATCACGCTGTCCTTGATCGCGTTTATGCGATCGGCGCGCTTGTCGACCGCGAGCACCTCGTGCCCGAGCGTCGTCAGCATACGGGCCGTGCTCATGCCGAACCGGCCCAAACCAATAATGATAAAGCTCTTGCTCATGCCTTTCACTCCTTGCACAGATTCAGACGTCTGCTGCGGCCGCTTTTGCGCGGCGCGTCATCCAATCAGTATATCCTCCATCGGGTAGTGTAAAACAGCTTCCTTGCCGCTGCCTTCGATCAGGGACATCGCCACGGTCAGCAGCCCGACACGGCCGACATACATCAGCACAATGAGCATGATGCGCGTCAGCGGCGCGCTCGCCGCCGTTACGCCGGACGATACCCCGACGGTGCAGAATGCGCTCGTCGCCTCAAACAACTGGTTCATAATCCCCAGCGTCCCCGCCGCCTGATTCTGCTCTGCAACCGAAACGGCAATGGTCATGCCGACGACCAGCATAATACCAAAGAAGAAAATCGTCAGCGCGCGGCGAATCTGCTCTAGCGGGATGGTCCGCCCGAAAACGACGGTGTCGAACCGGCCCCGGATATATGCGCGCACGGCGAGCACGAGCGTAAAAATGGTCGTAATCTTGAGTCCGCCCGCCGTACCGGCGGGACCGCCGCCGATCAGCATCAGCAGCACGCTGACGCCCTTGCTCGCGTCGCGCAGCGCATACTCGCTGATGGTGTTGAATCCGGCGGTACGCAGCGTAACCGACTGGAAAAGCGCGTTGAGCAGCTTTTGGAAAAACGGCATGTTCCCGATGGTTTCCGGATTGTTGTACTCCATCAGCAGGAAGCACAGCATTCCGAACACGATCAGCACGCGCGTGCCGATCAAAACCAATTTGGAATGCAGGCGTAGTCTTTTGAACCTGCGCTCGCGGTAGATATTGATCAGCACCGTAAACCCAAGCCCGCCCGTCACGATCAGCAGCATAAGCGAAATGAGCATATACGGATCGGCACTGTACCCCGTAAACGAGCGGTAGCCGCCAATCAGGTCGAACCCGGCGTTGCAAAAGGCCGATACGCTGTGAAAAAGCGAATACCATAACCCGCGCGCAAACCCGTATTCCGGAACGAAGCGCACCGAGAGAAGGATCATCCCCAAGAACTCAAACATGCCGGTAACCAGCAGCGCGCTCCGGCTGAGCCGCACAATGCCCTGCAGGCGGCTTTCACCCAGCCCTTCGGCCATCGTCATGCGGTCGCGCAGGGAAATCTTCCGCCCGGTCAGCGAAAATAAAATCGTCGCCGCGGTCATAAAGCCAAGCCCGCCGAGCTGGATCATCAAGAGGATCACAACCTGCCCGAACACGGAGAAATGCGTCCCGGTGTCCACGACCACAAGTCCCGTCACGCAGGACGCGCTCGTTGCGGTAAACAGCGCGTCCAAAAAACGCATGGACGAACCGTCCCTGCTGGAAAGCGGCAGCATCAGCAGCAGCGCCCCGATGAGGATGATGCATATAAACCCCAGCGGCAGCACACGAATCGGCCGTATTCCCTGACGCGTTTTTCGCATACGCTCTTTACTCCCAAATCTTCCGTGCGGCAAAGGATATCCCCGCGCGGCCGAAACATCGCCTATTGATATAACGGCTATAGTATACTCGTTTCCTCTCCGCTTTGCAAAAGGATCTGCTGCGGATCGCCCGCATACGGCGGAACGTCTGAAATCGGCTTAATCCAGCGCATGCTTCTGTAATACGGAATCGTAATCGCGAGCTTGGAAACGTCGTCCACGACCAGCATCAGCAGATACGTCGTCAGAAACGGAAGTCTCCACACAAGCCCGCAGAGGACGACGGTCGGCAGGATGAACACATACTGCGAAATCAAATCGGACATCAGCCCGAACCGCGTTTCCCCGCCGGCGCGGAAAATGCCGACCACCTCCACGTACGGAATATACCGCACGATCGCATCCACCGAGAATAGCAGCAGCATCACGCGCGCCGTATGCGTCGCAGCATCGGAAAGGTCGAAGAGCCCGACCAGCGGCACGCGCAGCAACGCAATCATCACGCCCGTGACGACCCCGAGCAGCGGCGTAAACAGCAAAAACCGGTTTGCATACGCTTTGCCTTCCGCAATCCTGCCCGCGCCTATGGATTTGCCCACAAGGATATTGCAGGCATTGCAGATGCCGACAAAGAACACGAACACAAGGTTCTCTATCGTCCGCTCCACCGTCAGCGCGGCGTAATTGTCCGTCCCCATACGCCCGAACACCATGTTGGCGCCGACGATGGAAAGACTCCAGAAAAACTCGTTGAGCAGCACCGGCAGCGCGCGCGACCAGAAGGGTTTCAGAAACCCGCGCAGCGCGAATACTTTTTTAAACGGCGAGATAACGACCGTTTTTTTCACCACGGAAAGCGCGATCATCATCAGCGGATTGACCAGCGATGAAATCGCCGTTGCCAGCCCTGCGCCCGCAACGCCCATCGCCGGCAGCCCCAGCGCACCGAAAATAAACATATAATTGAGTACGGCATTGAGCGCGGCACTGATCCCGCTCGTAACCATGGGGATGCGCACCTGCTCCGTGCAGCGAAGCATGGTGGAAATCACCATGTTGAGCGTGAGCGAAACATAGGAGACACATGCAAACTGCAGATATCGTACGCCTTCGCCGATCAGAGCCGCGTCGTCCGTAAACAGGCGCATCACAAAGCCCGGGAATATACCGACGCCCAGGGTGAACAGCAGCCCAACCGGTATCATAAACAGGAGCATGGTCCCGTAGGTGCGCAGGATGCCGTCCTTGTTTCCCGCCCCATGGTACTGGGCGACGAACACCGCGCTTCCGGACGCCATTCCAAACGAAATCAGTTCAACAAAAAAAGACGCGTACCCGGCCAGGCCGACCGCCGCGATGGAAACGTCCCCCAAGCGGCCGATCATAAGCGTATCGACCATCCTGAACGACGTCATCAGGAGGTTCTGCAGCGCAATCGGGAGCGCGAGCGGAAGCGCCGCATCCCAAAATGCGCGATCAAACAAACCCGCTATCCTCTTCCTCATACCGCTGCTCCTCGCCGTTTTCATCCCGCTTTCTCTTCGGGCATTCCACACAGTATAACAGCAGCCCCCGCCATGTTCAAGTAAAACGTCGCAGACTTGGATCCTTTACCTGACCCTGCGGTTCTTCCCCCCTTGTTTCGCCTGTTCCCACGCAGTGGCCGGACGCGAAAACAGCGTCGTCACGTCCAAGCCGAACGATACCGTCCCAAACGCCGCGAGCGGGCAGAACAGCGGCAGAAGCCAAACCGCATTTCCAGCCGAGGCACCGGAAAACAGACAGAAAATTATGCCGGCAAGTACAGAGAGCGGCAAAAGCATGCGACCCTCGGCGCGCCGCACCAGCAGGACTGCCGCCGACAGGAAAACACCCGTATAGAGCAGCTGCAGCATCTGGTTCCATGCGCGGTTGAGCGTCTGCGCCGCCGCTCCGCCGGAAATGTTCAGCGCAAGGTCCGAGCGTTCCCCGAACGGCTCAAAGGCGGCGCTGGACCATATCGACGCGAACGTCGGCTCGTTCCAGACGGCGGATATCCTCTCCGTCAGCCGTTCCGCGGCACGGTAAGCGTCCGCTTGCCCCTCCTGCGCAAGGTCCGTCTTCGCTCGTTCGGCATATGCGGAAAAATCCAATCCGTATTCGCTCTTGAGTCCTTCCAAATAGGAGCGGACGGTTTCGGCGTTTTCCGTCTGCCCAGCGCTTTGCTCCGCCGCGCGCCAAACCACGGGCTGCAGCCCGGCGCCGTAATCCGTACCCAGCCGCGCCTGATAGATACCGCGCGGCAGAAACAATCCTGCAACAGCCGCCGCCGCTATCACGACGCCCGCTATAACCGGAACCCATCTTTTTTTCCTGCACGCGGCGAAAACTAGCGTCAGCGCGGCGGCCCCTGCGGCGACCAGCGCAGCCGGCCGAAACAGCGCGGCCAGCAAAAAGAGTCCCGCGGCGCCTGCCAATTCACTTTTTTTAGCATTATGCAGGTAAAAAACCGTCCTTTCCAGCGCCCATACGGAGAGCGCGAACGACAGCGCCGCGCCGTCTATCACCGTGCAGGATAGAAGCGGCTGTAAAAAAGCACATAAAAACAGCAGGGTCAAAAGCGTAACGCGGCGATCGCCAAAGAGTTTCCCCGTTATCCGCAACAGCGACGCGTATCCAAACACAAGCAGCAGCACGTTCAGCGCTGGCGCGGCGAGCAGCACGCCTTTTTCGCCGAACACGCGCATCAGCGTTTCCGTATAAAAAAGCGTCCCGAACCGGTTCGGCGAACAGGCGAAAAAGAAAAACAGTGAACCGTTTTCATCCGTCAGCGCCGACAAATCGCCATGAATCAGCGCCTCGGCGGCATTGTAGCAGACAAGCTGGTCCCCGGCGGGCAACGCTTTTTCGAGAAGAATCCACAGGACGCCGACCATGCCAAACAGCGTCAGCAGAACTCCCGTCATACGCCGCACCAGCGGTGCGGAAACGCGCACGGCCCGCAGCATCCGTACGAGCGCGGCAAGCAGCATCAGCATCGCTAAATTAATGATGAACGCGTCTTTTGCAAAGAGAATTTTCCCGCTTTGATACGCCTGCGGGTCGACCACGCTCGTGGAAACAAGGCTGACCGAGCCAAGCAAAAACGCGCCAAACATCATCGCGACCAATGCGATCGTCTCCGGCACGCTCTGCGCGCGAAGGCGTTCGTTTGTCTGCCGGATTTTTTGTTCAAACGGATTTTGGTTCATTCGCAGCATGTTTCCCTTCTTTTCAGCAACGCCAGTATACAGCAACAAAGCGCTTTTTAACAAGACGGTTTGTCCCCGTCGGTTCTTGGACGCCTGCCCGCGGGGGCCGTTGTTCGTTTGCGCAGGCCGTCAACCCGCCGGACAGGTTTGCTCCGATTCGCAGAACGAAGCGCCGGCCGGAAGACTGGCCCCCGCTGCCGCAAAAAACAAGTTGCTTCGGCGGGGAACAATTCTTTGCTTCTTGTCCTTGTGGCTTGAGGACGACGGAAACCGCCTGAAACGGGCGGCCCTCTGCCCCCAATCAACCGATGCAGGCGGAATCAACGGGTGAAGGGCTGCGGTCATAAATAATCCAGGAGGCTTTTTGACAAAACGAAGCGCCGGCCGGAAGGCTGGCGCTTCGTGTCGGTTACCCGATATGTGTTTTTGTTACGCTTTCGGGCCTGCGTCGACGATATGCTTGGGCATATGATCGTATTTCTGGAAGTTTTTCTCGAAGCGCGACGCGAGGTCCTTCGCGGTGGTTTCGTAGGCGGCTTCGCCCGCTTCCTTGGCCCACATCTTACGCGGCGAAAGGACTTCTTCCGGCACGCCGGGGCAGGCTTTCGGAACCTGCACGTTGAAGATGGGGTCAAGCTCGTAGCCCGCTTTGTCCAGTTCGCCCGTCAGCGCGGCGGTCAGCATGGCGCGCGTGTATTTGATGCTCATGCGCTTGCCGTCGCCGGCCTTATGGCCGCACCAGCCGGTGTTGAGCAGGAAGACGCTGACGTCGTCGCGGTCGATGCGCTCGCCCAGCATCTCGGCGTAAATCGCCGGGTTCATGGGCATGAACGGTGCGCCGAAGAGCGTCGAGAACGTGGTCTGCGGTTCGGTGACGCCGCGCTCGGTCCCGGCGAGTTTGCTCGTGTAACCGGAGACGAAGTGGTACATGGCGGCGTTCTTGTCCAGCTTGCTGATCGGCGGGATAACGCCAAACGCGTCCGCCGTGAGGAACACGACCGCTTTGGGCAGGCCGCCTACGCCGGGGATTACGCAGTCGGGAATGAATTCCACGGGGTAACCCGCGCGGGTGTTGGCGGTGTAGGTGTCGTCGTCAAAGTCCATATGGCGCTCGTCGTCCAGCACGACGTTTTCCACCAACGTGCCGAATTTAATCGCATTCCAGATCTGCGGCTCGTTTTCCTTGGAGAGGTTGATGCACTTGGCATAACAGCCGCCCTCAAAGTTGAAGATGCCTTCTTCGGTCCAGCCGTGTTCGTCGTCGCCGACGAGCTTGCGGTTCGGGTCCGCGGAAAGCGTGGTCTTACCGGTGCCGGAAAGGCCGAAGAACAGCGCGGAATCTCCGCCCTTGCCGATGTTGGCCGAGCAGTGCATCGGCAGAACGCCGAGCTGCGGCATGAGGAAGTTCATCACGGTGAAGATGCCCTTCTTGATCTCGCCGGCATATTGCGAACCGGCGACGAGAATACGCTTTTTCTCGAAGTCGAGCACGATGGCCGCTTCGGAATGCACGCCGTCCACCTCGGGCACGCACTTGAACCCAGGCGCTGCAAGCACGGTAAAGCCGGGCATGAACGATTTGAGCTGTTCCTCCGTCGGACGGATCAGCGCGTTATGCACAAACAGCGCGGAGCTTGCCAGTTCGTTGACGACGCGCACCGGCAAAGCGTATTTGGGGTCCGCGCCAGCATATCCGTCGAACACAAATACGTCGCGGTGCTGCAGGTAGGCGGTCATCTTATTGAAGATTGCGTCCGCACGCTCGCGCGTAATGGCAACGTTGGCCTTATTCCAGTTGATCTTGTCATGCACGTCCGCCGAATCGACGATAAAGCGATCGTCGGGAGAGCGGCCGGTGTACTTGCCTGTCAGCACGACCAGCGCGCCGGTATCGGCCAAAACACCTTCGCCACGTGCAAGCGCCAGCTCGGTCAACGCCGCGGGACTGGCGTTATAGTAGACTGCTTTCGGCGCGATGATGCCGAGGGATTCCAGGTATTTTTTCATGGTTCGGTCTCCTTTGTGTTTATTATATCTTTGTAGAAATGGCAACTGCCATTCTCCCCCATTTTGTC
>CAYTHS010000001.1:0-40762 GCA_964437665.1 uncultured Oscillospiraceae bacterium | reverse complement strand
CGCTTCATAATAATGCAACCGGACGTCAAATAAAAAATCGCATTTTGACGCGATTTTTCTGAAATATATCATTTCCTGCGTTTTTCCTGCAAAATCAGGATTTATGCATAAAATCATGCATATCACCGGCCTTTCGCCCGGCCTGTTTTCGCCGTCCCGGCCGCCGTAAGCACGCAGAGCAGCGGCACATCCATCCAGACGTCCGGCGAAAGCGCCGGGAACGCCAAACGTAACGCTGCTGCGCCGATCAGCGCAAACAGCACCGGTAAAGCCGCCGCGCTTTCCCGCCCGAGCGCGCAGCGCACGGAAAACAGCAGCAGTCCCGCCGCATAAATACGGATCAGGTGCGGCGCGGTCACTGCCGCAATCAATCCCGACGCAACCGGGTTTCCCGCCAGCAGAGCCGCGCCATCCGGAAAACGCGCCGTCGTCAAAAGCTGCACGGCGACCGGCAGCAACGCCGCCAGCAACGCCGCGAACGTCCACAGGCTTTTCTGTTTTTTAGGCGCACAAGCAAAAAACGCCGCGCCCGCGCCCGCGCCGTAGAGCGCCGCAAAAAATCCCGCGGCTCCGGCCGTGCCAATCAGTCCGGCGGTAAGGAACGCAAACCAAACCGCTTTTTCGCGGAGCGCCGCGACGGCCGCAAGCACCCCCGCGGCAAGAAGGAGACGCGCTAATTCTTCGAGCAGCAGCGTGTCCGCCGCAACCAGCACCGGCAACGCAGCGCAGAATAAAAGCGCGGTCAGCACGACGCCGTCCGCGCGCTCGTCGAGCAGCCGCGCCGTCATCAGCGTAAACACCGTGGTTCCTGCCAGGCAGAGCGCACGGGTAAAATCTGCGTTCAGGTTCGCCGCAGCATATGCGCCGTAAAGCACGATCCCCGCCGGCAGCAGGATCAGGCATGCCGCAATCAGCCCGTTCGGCAGCCGGGCAAAGCAAAGCAGCCGGAGCGCAAACAGCGCGCAGAGCGCAAGGATGAGTTCCTCGGCGAGCGTTCCCCAGGAAAAGGGCGAAATCGTAAGCGTTCCGTAAACGAGCCAAAGCGCGCACAGCGCGCCGAGCACGCCCGCGACCGTCTGCACGGCGGATCCTGCGCTTCTCGGCGCGGATCTGCGTACGGACGTATTTTGGGTTTTTCGTTTTGTGTTCGCCATAATCTCCCTTAAGAAAGCGGTTTTTTCGACGGCGTCCCGGCTTTGCGCGGATACGCTTTCGGCGTGGGCGCGCTTTTGCGCAGGACGACCAGCGTGCGCGCGCCGTACCCGGCGGTAACGTCGGTCGTTTCCGCCTCAGCGTGCAGCAGATGCAGCGCGCCGCGGCTGTTTTCCAGTTCCTCCGAAATTTCACCCTTATAGGCGATGCTGATTCCGCCGACCTTGACCAGCGGCACCGTCAGTTCGGCGATTACCGGCATCGCGGAAACCGCACGGGTCAACGCCGCGTCGAATTTCCCCCGGTACAGCGGGTCGCGTCCCGCGTCTTCGGCGCGCATATGCACGCATTTCGCCGTCAGTCCCAGTTCCTGCAGAACCGCTTCCAGAAAAAGGATGCGCTTGTTCAGCCCGTCCAGCAGAGTCGTCTCCAGATCGGGCCGGACGATCAAAAGCGGCACACCGGGAAACCCCGCGCCGGTGCCTACGTCGATTACCTTCGCATTTTTCACAAGATACGGCTCGGCCGCGAGAGAATCGATGAAATGCTTGCTCGCCACGTCCTCTTTGCGCGTAATCGCGGTGAGGTTCATGCGCGTGTTCCAGTCGATCAGTAGTTCGAAATATCGTTCAAACCGGCCGAGTTGTTCCGCCGTGAGTTCCGGGCGGAGGCGTTTGAGCGTTTCCTGCATCGTTTTTCCTTTCGCTCAGGCTTGTGTCCGCGGGGAAAACCCGCGTTTACAGTAGATCAGCAGCACGTTCACGTCCGCCGGCGTCACGCCGGAAATACGGGAGGCCATGCCGATGCTCGCGGGTTTATGCTTGTTGAGTTTCTGCCGCGCCTCGATGCGCAGGCCGTCCAGCGTCAGGTAGTCCACGTCGCCGGGCAGCGGCGTGTCCTCCAGCGCGCGGCTGCGGCGCACCTGCTCGCGCTGCTTTTGAATATACCCGTCGTAGCGCGCCAGCGTCTCCACGCGCTCTTCGGTCTCCCAGTCCAGCGGTTCGAGCGAACCAAAGATCGAAAGCAAATCGGTGTAGCGGATATTCGTGCGCTTGAGCAGGTCAAAAAGCTTCACGCCCGCGGAGGGCACGCTTTCGCCTTTTTCAATCATAAGCCGTTTGAGCGCTTCTCCAGGAGGGACGGTTTTTCCCAGCGCAGAAAGCGCGGCGTTCAGCCGTTCGCGCTTGCGCATGAGCAGTTCGTATCGTTCGCCGGAAATCAGCCCCGTGCGCAGCACCTTTTCGGTGAGCCGCTCGTCCGCATTGTCCTGCCGCAGCAGCAGGCGGTATTCGCAGCGGGACGTCATCATGCGGTAAGGTTCCGGCGTTCCCTTGACGGAAAGATCGTCCACCAGCACGCCGAGGTACGCTTCGTCCCGCCCGAGCGTGAGCGGCGCTTCGCCTTTGCAGTACAACGCGGCGTTGATTCCCGCAAGCAGCCCCTGTGCGGCGGCTTCTTCGTATCCGGACGTGCCGTTGATCTGCCCGGCGGTGTAGAGCCCCGGCACGGCGCGCACGTTCATGGACGCGTCCATCACCGTCGGGTCGATGCAGTCGTACTCGATTGCGTACCCCAGGCGCATGACCTCGCAGTTTCGCAGTCCCGGCAGGGTATGCAGCATTTGTATCTGCACGTCGCCCGGCAGGCTCGTGCTCATGCCCTGCACATACATTTCGTCGGTCGAGCGTCCCTCCGGCTCGATGAAAATCTGGTGCCGCTCTTTATCCGCAAAACGTACGATCTTGTCTTCTATACTCGGGCAGTAGCGCGTGCCCGTCGCGTCGATCAACCCGCTGTACATCGGCGAACGATGGATGTTTCCGAGGATGATGCGGTGCGTTTCTTCATTTGTGTAGGTCAGGAAGCAGGGCGTCTGCTCGAGCGAAAGCCGTCCGTTCAAGAACGAAAACGCGGGCGTGGGCACGTCCCCGTCCTGCCGCTCCATCTCGCCGTAGTCCAGCGAACGCCCGTTTACGCGCGCAGGCGTGCCTGTTTTGAAGCGCTGCATCGGAATGCCGAGTTCCCCCAGCGCGCCGCTCAACGTTTCGGCGCGCAGCAGGCCCGAAGGGCCGCTTTCGCGCACACATTCGCCGATAAGGATCCTGCTTTTAAGGTATACGCCCGTGCAGACCACCGCCGCGCGGCATGCATACGTGAACCCTTCCGCAGTGACCACGCCGCTGAGCCGTCCGTTTTCTGTAAGGAACCGGCTCGCTTCGCCTTGCACGAGCGACAGATTCCGCTGGTGTTCGAGCGCGCGTTTGACGCGCTCGTGATAGCGGCGCTTGTCCATCTGCGCGCGCAGGGAATGCACCGCCGGGCCTTTGCCGGTGTTGAGCATGCGCATCTGAATCAGCGTGTCGTCCGCCGCCAGGCCCATTTCGCCGCCCATTGCATCGACTTCGCGAACCAAATGCCCCTTTCCCGTGCCCCCGATGGCAGGATTACAAGGCATAAGCCCCACCGAGTCCAGGTTCAACGTGAGCATCAGCGTTTTTTGCCCCATACGCGCACATGCCAGGGCGGCCTCCACCCCGGCGTGCCCCGCGCCGATGACGACGATATCGAATTTTTGCGTAACTGCCGTTTCCATTTCTTTTTATATACGCGTTTCTTTCCGTGTTCTTTCCCGATATTTGTAAATTCCGCGCGATTGCTAAAAAAAAGCTTGCTTTACGCGGTTTTACGAGCGCAATTCTATCACACCCCGCCCGTTCCCGCAACGCGCAAAATACGCCCGCCGCGCAAACCACCGCCGCGTCTCGTGCAGGATGTGGTATACTATTAGTCAAGTTGGATTTCATATCGCCAAAGGAGGACGTTTCCATGAGCCGCATGCGGCTGCTGAACGAAAGCAAGGGACAATCGTTTGAAGGCTTCTGTATCGTGAAAACCGTAGCCGTAAAAACCAATGTCAAAGGGACCGAATATCTCGACTTTGTGTTGGCCGACTGCGAAGGCGAATGCGTTGCCAAACTCTGGGACTATAACAAAGAGCTCCACGGCGTTTACGCTCCGGACGACGTGGTTAAGGTGCGCGGTTCCATCAATATCTGGAGAGACGCCGAACAACTCAAGCTCGATAAAATCCGCCATGCCGCCGCGGAGGACAACGTGGACATGGCGTTGCTTCTGCCCTGTTCCCCGTTCGATCCCGTATGGCTCTACGATCAGCTTTTCGAACTGGCGGAATCGTTCGCAGACGACGATTTGCGCCGGCTTGTACAATATTTTCTGCGTGAGAAAAAAGAAAAACTGCTCTTCTTCCCGGCGGCCGTCAAGCTGCATCATGCTACGCGCGGCGGATTGCTGCACCATACCTGGACCATTACGCAGCTGGCAAAGTCCGTAATCGGCGTCTATCCCGCGCTCGACCCGGATCTCATCTATACCGGCGCAATCCTGCACGATATCGGCAAGCTCGAAGAGCTCGACACCGGCGAACTCGGCATCGCGGGCGGGTACACCGCGCGCGGCCAGCTGGTCGGGCATATCTCCATCGGCATTTCGGAAGTCGGCGCCGCCTGCGAAATGCTCGGTGTTCCCGAAGAAACGGGGATGCTGATCGAGCATATGCTGCTCGCCCATCACGGGCAGGCGGAATACGGCAGCCCCAAACAGCCAATGTTCCCGGAAGCCGAAGTGCTCGCCGAGCTGGACCTGCTCGACAGCAAGATGTATGAGATGTTCAGCGCGCTGGAAAGCGTTTCGGTCGGCGCATTTTCCGAACGGCAGTGGGCGCTGGACAACCGCCAGCTTTACCGCCACGGGCACGGCAGTTTAAAAAAAGGCGAAAGCAAGTAAATTCTTTCCCCTTTCTTTTCTTGAAAGAAAAGAAACAAAAGTCCTTTACTTTTTGAGATAAAGATTTTTATTTGAAAGTCAAAGCAAAAAAAGAACTTCTCTTTTATCAGAGAAGTTCTGAGACCGTCAAAAAACTTGTTTTTTGACGGGGAACCACGTTTTGCCTCTCGCCCTTCGGACTCCCGGGCGGCAAAACGCACAAAGAAACCGCCCGTTCTGGGCGATCCGTTACGCCGGCTAAACCGGCGCAGCCGGAAAACCGGGTTAAGGGCTGCGGCCCTTAACAATCCCAAGGACTTTTTTGACAGGCTGAGAACTTCTCTTTTATCAGAGAAGTTCTTTTTACATAAATCTCTTTGTTCAGGCAGTCGCCTGCGGCGTTTGCGGCGGCTGCGGCTTTTTTCGTCTGGGTTTCTTTTCTTCCACTTGGATTTCGCCCGCCTTGATCAGCGAAACTTTGGTCAGAACCGGCCCAACCAGTTCGTAAATCAGCGTTGCGCAAAGAATGACTGCCTGTATCGACGAACCGTACGCCGGCAGTTCGGTCACCGCCAGTTGTGCGATACCGATCGCAACGCCCGCCTGCGGCACCAGTGAAAAGCCGAGATATTTGCGTATCTTATTCGGCATCTTCGAGATTGTGCAGCCCAAAAATGCGCCGAAATATTTCCCGATCACGCGCGCTACAATATACAAAACGCCGATCAGTCCGAGTTTGGGAAGCATGGACACGTTTAGGTCCGCGCCGGAAATCACAAAAAACATCATAAACAGCGGCGGCGTCCAGGAATCGACGTGTTCGAGCGTCTGAATCGCATCGTCGCGCAGGTTAACATATACCGCACCGATCGCCATGCACAGCAGCAGATGCGAGAGACCGAACTGCTTAGCGATCCCGACTCCGAGCATTACCGCCGCAATGCTGATGCACAGGCGGTTGGCTTTGCTGTGGAAGAACCGGTTGGAAACGGCCACCAGCACGCCGATCGCTCCGCCGGCCAGCAGGGACAATGCGATCTCGAGCAGCGGGTCGACGATCGTGGTCATCACGTTGAACGCTTCGCCGTTCTGGATCATTTTCGCAATGGAAATGGAAATGGCATACGTCATCAATCCGATGGCGTCGTCCATTGCAACGACCGGCAGCAGCGTGCTGGTCAGTTCGCCCTTGGCCTTATACTGGCGTACGACAAGCAGCGTCGCCGCCGGCGCGGTGGCCGCGGCAATGGCGCCCATCGCAATCGCCATCGGAACGGGGAATCCGAAAGCGCTGACCACAACGTCCACAAGGATTACCGCGCCGAGCGCTTCGCACACGGTGATCATGATAACGCGCCCGCCGATCGCTTTGATGTGTGCCAGCTTAAATTCGCTGCCGATGGAGAAAGCAATAAATCCCAGCGCGCAAACGGTCAGGATATCCAGCGTAACCAGCGTTTCGTCGGTAAGCAGCTTGAGGCAGTACGGCCCGATCAGAAGTCCCGCGATCAGATAGCCCGTCACATTGGGCAGCTTAATAAGTTTTACGACGCGCGTAAGCAAAAGTCCCGCGATCATCGCGACTGCAATATAGAACAGTGTATGCATATTATTTGTGCGAAACTCCTTCCCAGTTCATAACGGGGACCGTAAAGAAAATGCCGGTGTTCGGCTCTTTCAGGCTGCCCGATACGCTGTGAATAATATCCCGCACGGCAGGAATGTCCTCATCCTTGAGAACGATCATGATCATTTTATTGGTCTGCCGGCAGGGATTGATAAACTGCCTCAGCGAGCCGAAAATCGGCGGTGCGTCCACGCTGTCGCACTCGCTCAGCGTGGTCAGCATGCCATGGCAGTCCACAACCGTCGCGCCGTGAATACCGGCCTCCATCAATTTTGAAAAAATCGGCGTAACGCTTTCTTCATGGTTCGTAATATGAATAAGTAACTGCATGCGTTCATCTCCTCGTTCCATCCGACCCGTGTACATATTTACCGGTTTCAATCCGGCCCGCGGGCACTGCAGCATATGTTTCTATTTCTAACACAAGCACGTTACGCTCATTCCTTCGTTTTGTCAAGGGAGCCGCAATATTCTTTTGCGCCTCGCTTCCTTTCCGGCAAAGCGAAAAGCCCGCGTTATTTACGCAGGCCGCCTGTCAAAAAAGTCTTTGGGATTGTTGAAGGCCGCCGCCCTTAACCCCTATCTTCCGCGGCGGCGGTCGCCCGCCGCGATCCCGTCGCCCGTTTCGGACCGGTTTTTATCTGTCGCGGAGCTTGAGTTTTTTGTTGTTACCGCCCTCGCTTGCCCTGCGTTGCGGTCGCCCCTGCGGATTCAAACCCCGTTATGCGGTTGCAGGCCGCAATCGTGACCGACAGCCCAATCAGGCACGCCAGCAGATAATACGGCAAAAGGATAAATCCCGTCTTCTGGCCGATCCAGCCTACAAGCGGCGGCATGAGCGTGCTGCCCATATACGCAGCCGCCATCTGCAGACCGATGATCGCCTGCGAATGCGACGCTCCAAAACGTTTCGGCGTAATGTGGATCAGGTTCGGAAAGACCGGCGCGCATCCGAGGCCGTAAAGCAGCAGCCCCGCCAGCGGGAACGGGTCCGGCAGCGGCAGCGCCAGCATGAGCGTCCCAAGCGCCGCGGCCGATATCCCCCAGCGCAAAAGCGTTTTTTCCCGCACCCGAACGGCAAGCAGACCGGAAAGCATCCGTCCGCCCATGATGCCAAAGAAGAAAAACGAACCCCAGCGCGCCGCCACGCCCGCCGCCACGCCGCGCACGCCGACAAAATAGGTCGCCGCCCAAAGCCCCGTGGTCGTCTCCCCGGCGCAGTAAAAGAAAAAGGAAAGCACGGCCGCCAGAGCGCCGCGTGCGCGGATGGCCGTACGGTTATCTACAATGATCGGTTCTTCCAAGCCGCTTTCCGACGCCACATGTGGAACGCGCTTCCAAAGCGGGAGTGAAACGAACATGAGCGCCGCAAGCGAAAACTGAATCACCGACACCGTGTGATACCCGCCGCGCCAGTTGGCCCCCTGCGTAAGATAACAGGAAATAATCAGCGGACCGACCGTCGCTCCGACGCCCCAGAAGCTATGCAGGAAACTCATATGGCTTGCTTTGTAATGCAGCGCCACATAGTTGTTGAGCGCCGCGTCGATCGCTCCGCCGCCAAGCCCGAGCGGAACGGCAAGCAGACAAAGCGCAATAAAGCGATCGGCATAGGACACGCCCATCAGCGCGGACGCGGTAAGCAGCACGCATACGGCTGTAACCGGCCCCGTTCCAAAACGGCGGATCACCCGGACGGACAGCAGGCTGGACACCACCGTTCCAACCGTTATAAAGATTGAAACCAGCCCCGCATAGGAAACGGACGCCCCGAGGTCCGCATGCGCAACCGGCCAGGCAGCACCCAGCAGCGAATCCGGCAGGCCGAGACTGATAAAAGCCAAATAGATGATGACCAGTAAAATTGTAGCCATGCGCGTATTGTACCGTATTGCCGTTGTCTTTGAAAGCGTTTCCGCATGGAACGACGGTTTTTTGACGGATTTTGCCAGAATTCTTTCCGCTTTTATAGGCCGCATGGAAAATTTGCATTATTTTCTCAGGCACGGCCTCTTTGCGACACACAAAATGATATACTGTGGTTATGCGTCAAACAGCAAACTCCGGACAAAAACCCACGCCTACGCGCGTAAAAAAACTGGTTTCCATTCTTTCGATCGCCGCATTTATTCTGCTGCTTGTTTTTCTTACGATTTTTGTCGGCAAACCGCTGATCGACAACCTACGGAACCCCGCCGCCTTCCGCGACTGGATTGCGGCGCGCGGATTTTGGGGCAAAATCATCTTCGTTGGAATGATCATCCTGCAGGTTGTGGTCGCATTCATTCCCGCCGAGCCGCTCGAAATCGCCGCCGGTTATGCTTTCGGCGCTGTTTGGGGTTCTGTTCTCGTATGGATCGGCCTGGTTGCCGGCAGTACGATCGTTTTCCTTTTTGTGCGTAAAATCGGCGTTAAGGCGGTGGAAGTATTTTTCCCGCGCGAACAGATCAACTCTCTCAAATACCTGAAAAACGAAAAGACGCTCAACGCAGCCGCGTTTTTCCTCTTCTTAATCCCAGGCACGCCGAAGGACCTGCTCACCTACTTCGCAGGTCTGACAAAAATTCGTCTAGTTGCATGGGTAACGCTGACTTCGCTTGCACGCATACCTTCCGTTGTGACGTCCACTGTCAGCGGGAACGCGCTTGGCACCCAAAAGTATCTGCTCGCAATCATTGTTTTTGCGGCGACCGCCGTCGTCAGCGGTGCCGGAATGCTGATCTACCGTTCGGCACAGAAAAAACGCGCTTTGAGGGAAGCGGCGGAAGCCCTCGCCGCACTGCCGCTCGCCGTTTCGCCGGAAACCGACGCTCCGGACGAAACGCCTCCGGCCGCCCGTCCCGGCGAAAATCACCAGTAGAAACAGTTTTGCACCGGTCGGCCTGCATCCTTCGGGTTTAGGTTCTTCCGGCGAAGTTTTATCTCTTTCAATCCGCTTTTCTTTCGCTTTTCTTCCGCTTTTCTGCAATTTGTGACACTTTTCCCTGCAAAATAGTATCTATCGGCTTTCTTTTCTCTTTGCATAGATATTCCGCTTATATTTTTGCATATTCAATGGTCTATCCACACCATCCACATAGTTATCCACACCGCAAATCTCCTTTTTGGAATCTTTTTCTCCGGTTATCCACAGAATTCACGCTGAATAAGTCTTTCTTCTGTGGACAAAAACATCTGTTTTACATCCTCTTTACACAATTTAATATACAATTATGTCAAAACTGTGACGCCCGGTTTTTGCAGCATCGGCGTTGTTTACACGTACCAATTTCATCGGACAGCGGCATGCGCACCATTCCAGCCTGTCCCAAAACAAATTGCTCCGGCTACGGCAAAACGGCCGCAGTCGGAGCAGTAATCCTTGAAACGCTATCCTTCGATCGAGAGATACGGTACGGCGTTGAGCGCAAACTCATCGGTGCGGCCATCCATCAGTTTTCCGTACGCAGCCGCCCCGACCATTGCCGCATTGTCCGTGCAGTATTCGAACGCCGGGCAGTAAAACGACACATCCGCTTCCGCCGTCCGTCGTTCCAGTTCGCCCCGAAGCGCTTTGTTGGCCGAAACCCCGCCGGCGAGCGCAAGCTTTCCGCCGGTTTTCTCCCGTTCAAGCAGCGCGGCGCGCACGGCCTTTTCCGTCAGGATATCCACCACCGTCCGCTGAAACGAAGCCGCCAAGTCGGCGGGGTCGATCTCTTCCCCCGCCTGGCGCGCGTTATGCAGCCGGTTGACCACCGCGGTCTTAATGCCGGAAAAGCTGAAATCGAACCCTTCGCCTTCATTGAACGCGGAATGGAACGTATACTTCGCCGGATCGCCGGAAAGCGCGAGCTTTTCGAGGTTCGGCCCGCCGGGATACGGCAGGCCCAGCACGCGCGCAACCTTGTCGAACGCCTCGCCTGCCGCGTCGTCTCTCGTGCGTCCAATCAGCCGGTAACGGTCGTAGTCTTCCACAGCGATAATGTGGCTGTGTCCGCCGGAAACCACAAGGCACGTAAACGGCGGCTCCAATTCCGGATATGTCAAATAGTTCGCCGCAATATGCGATGCGATGTGGTGTACGCCCAGAAAAGGCAGCCCCGCGGCGTAGGCCAGCCCTTTTGCGTAGCTCAACCCCACTAACAGAGCACCGACCAACCCGGGGCCGTTGGTCACGGCGACGGCGTCCAGTTCGGCAAGCGGCATGTCCGCCTGTCCGAGCGCACGCTGCACGACAGGACCGATTTTCTGCACATGGCTGCGCGAAGCGATCTCCGGAACGACCCCTCCGTAAGGAACGTGCAGCGGAATTTGCGTATGCACGGCGCTGGAAAGCACGCTGCGTCCGTCCTGTACGACGGCGGCCGCAGTTTCGTCGCAGGACGTCTCAATCGCCAGAATCCTCACCGGTTTCCCGCACCGCAGCGCGGCAAGCTTTTCTCCGGCGCGCCGGTCGTACTCAATCATCCAGGAACCCCGTATCGTCTTCGATATTTTCTTTCTTGGGTTTCGGTTTTCTCGGAGCGGTCGCCTTTTGTGCGGGACGCTTTGTTTTTGCCGGCGCTTTTGCCGCCGTTTTCGCCGGGGACTTCCGTTGTGGCGCGGCGGCTTCCGCCTCCGCCTCGGCGCGCTTCTTTTCACGGCGCTCCTGCAAAAGCTGTTCCTGCTGCGCCGCTTTTCGTTCTGATTCCAGCCGCTGTTGTTTTTTTGCCTTCGCGGCGGCGATGCGCGCTTTCTTTTCGGCAAGGCGTTTTTCCTGTTCAGCCGTTTCCCTGGCTTCCTTTTTGGCTTTTTTACGCGCTTCGGCGGCCGTTTTTTTCGCCTTGCTCCGCGCCTGAATAATCGCAAGGCGGCGCTTATGCGCATCGGATGAAAGAACAAGCGCAAGGACGCTCAGCACGATCAGCGCGGCGATCACCGCGCCGGCGTAAAGCCCGATTCTCCCGATGATATCCGCAAAGAAATCTTCCGGCAGCATATTGATCATGCGGCTTTCGGTCGAATCAAACAACCAGAGGTCGTTCCAGAACAGCGCTTCGTGAAAAAACGTCCAGAAATTCGAGAAATCCAGCGCGGCCCAAGTGCCTAAAAACCCGAAGATCAGCAGCATGACGAACGAGCCGGAAAGATATCCCTGTGAGAGGCGCTGCGGCGCTCTGCGAAAGTCCACCACCGCCGCAAACAGAAACAAAATCAGCATCGCGAGCACGCTTATGTCCCGATATGACGCGATGGTCATATAGATCTGCCGCACATCGGCCATATGCTCGGCCTCCTGCGGATAGCTGAACATTTCGACCTGCTCGCCGTTGAGCGTCACCTCGACGCTGATGTCGTCCTCGTCCCCTTCCATATAATCCACAAGTTTCGTCATCGAACGGACAAGGTCTGTGTTATTGATCCCCATCTTTTCGCTGATGGCAAGCTTTGTAAACTCGTTGTTGATGAATGTCTGATCGTTGAGGACCAGCCCAATGGACGTAAACACCAAAATCACAATCAGCAGAATGGAGGCGATGGTCGCCATTCCGACGGACAACACTTTTTTCATAGTTCTTTCAACTCCTGTTCCGAGGTTCCCCGCGCGCGCCGGGGCGGAGTTTCCCGCGGCGGGCCCGCGCGCAGCGCTATTATACCATACCCCCGCAAACCCGCGCTATTTCCCAACCCTCCGAAACTGAATTTTTCACTGCCGGCCGGCGGCTTCCCCGTCCGCAGGCACAGCATAGACCGCCGCGCAAACAACTTGTCACGCTTTTGAAAAGACGGTACAATAAAGTAACATTCGCGGCGGATTCCCTCGCGAATACATTACAGCGCGCCGCTGCCGCCGCGCGCGGAAACGAGGCGAAGCATGGCTTACCGCATCTTTACCGACGCAACCAGCGACCTGCCCGCTGAATTCGCGGACGAATGGCACGTTACCGTCCTGCCGATGGGCTTTACGCTGGACGACAAGGATTACAGCTACATCCCCGGGAAATCGGATATACCGATCGAAACGTTCTATGCCAGCATGCGTGCAGGCAAAGTCGTCACCACCGCACAGATCAACGCCTATTCGTTTATCGAGGCGTTCGACCCCGTCCTTCAGGCCGGAGAAGACGTTCTTTATATCGGCTTTTCTTCCAAGCTTTCCGGGACCCTGCACTCGGCGCTTGCCGCCAAGGAAGAGCTCGAAGCAAAGTACCCCGGACGAACGGTTGCCGTCGTAGATTCGTGTTCGGCATCCCTAGGCGAAGGACTCCTGGTCTACTATGCCGCGCGAAAGCAAACCGATCTGGACTTAACCGCGCTGACCCGGTGGCTCGAGGAGAACAAACTGCGGTTTGCCCACTGGTTTACCGTGGACGATCTCGTCTATCTCAAACGCGGCGGGCGGATCAGCGGCGCGACGGCCGCGATCGCCACAATCCTCAACATCAAACCCGTCATGCACGTGGACAACGAAGGCTATCTTGTCGCCGTCGGCAAGGTGCAGGGGCGGAAAAAATCCCTGCGCGAACTATTTGACCACATGGCAAATACCGTTGATCGAACCGCAACGGACGTCGTTTTTATCGGCCACTGCGACGCGCAGGCGGACGCGGAATATGTCGCCGGGATTGTCCGGGAAGCATATCCGGAAATGCACGTTGTTATCGACCAAATCGGTACGAGCGTCGGCGCGCATTCCGGCCCGGGAACGATCGCCCTCTTCTTTGTGGCTTCCGAGCGCTGAATCCATCGGCAAGGCGGACGTCTTCACGGCGTCCGCCTGCCGGTTTTTAAACCTTTGGAACACGGCCTGAATCAAAAAGCCGGCGGCCGGTGGTCTTTGGGCGCGGGGGCGGCCGCCGTTTCCCGCCGCAGGCGCTCTATTAATGTAACAGCTTTTACCGGGAGGTAACATGGAACCAATTTATATAACCGGACACCGCAATCCGGACACCGATTCGATCGTCGCTTCTATCGCCTACGCAGTGTTGAAAAACGCGCTCGGCGAACGCGCCTATACCGCCGTGCGTATCGGCGAACTGAGCGATCAGACGCAGCTTGTGCTCAGTAAATTCGACTTCCCCGCGCCGCCTTCGCTGCACAACGTCCGCACGCAGGTGTCCGATTTGAATTTTGATACCCCGCCGATCCTCTCCGCCGCCGTCAGCGCATACCACGCCTGGCAAACCATCGCCAGCGGGAGCGCGGGCGTGCCCGTCCTGCCGGTCACGGACGAAGACGGCCGCCTGTTCGGCATGCTCACGCCGGAAGAAATCGCTTCCTATGACATGCAGCTCATCGCCAGCAACCGCGTGGACGGCATCCCGCTGTTTAACCTTCTCGCCTGTCTCGACGGACAGTTGCTCAACCCCGAGGCGGAACCAAACGTGTTTTCCGGCGAACTTGTGCTCGCCCTGCCCAATCACACTGGCATGCCGGATTTTCCGGCGGGCGGCATCGTCATCTGCGGCAACCAGCCGGAAGCCCTGAAACGCGCGCTTGAACAGCGCGTCGGCTGTGTAATCGTCTGTGAATCCGAGGTCGACCGCAGTCTTCTGGCCGACTGTGAAAACACCTGTGTCATTTCGACCCCGCACGACGCCTATGCGGCCAGTCGGCTCGTTTTCCTCGCCGTCCCCGTTTCGCGGATCTGCCGCAGTGACAGCATCGTTTCGTTCCACCTTTCCGACTATGTGGACGACGTGCGGGAGGAAACGCTGAAATCCCGCTTCCGCAGTTATCCGATCCTGGATGAAAACGACCTCGTGGTCGGTACGCTCTCGCGCTTCCACCTGCTGCGCCCCAACCGCAAGCGCGTCGTACTGGTAGACCACAACGAACTCTCCCAGTCCGTCCCGGGGCTCGAACAGGCCGAGATCGTAGAAATCATCGATCACCACCGTCTCGCGGACGTGCAGACAAGCGCTCCGGTATACGTGCGCAACGAACCGGTCGGCAGCACCTGCACCATCATCACGAGCATGTTCTTTGAACGCGGCGTTATGCCCAGCAAAAAGCTCGCCGGGCTGCTTGCCGCGGCCATCGTTTCGGACACCATTGCTTTTAAATCCCCGACCAGCACGGATGTTGACCGCGCGATGGCTGCCCGCATGGCAAAAATCGCCGGACTCTCCCTCGAAACGCTCGGCAAGGAGATCTTTTCCGTTTCCGCCGGTGGAAATCACAGTCTGGAAGACCTGTATTTTGCGGATTTCAAGCAATTTGAATTTTCCGGCCATTCTCTCGGCATTTCGCAGATTACCACCACGGACACCGACGAAATTGCCAAGATGAAGGACGGCTTCCTCACACTCATGGAACACGAAATGAAGAAGCGCGGCTTCGATATGATGCTCCTAATGCTCACCGACGTGCTCAAGGAGGGTACGCGCCTCTATGTAGTCGGCGATTTGGAGACCGTGGAGCACGCGTTCAACGTAACCCTGAAAAACAACGCCGCATACCTGCCCGGCGTAATATCCCGAAAAAAACAGATCGTTCCGGCGCTGTCGCTCCTCTGGGGCTGATCCGCCGGAACCGCGCCGTCCGGGGTAACACGGCGGACGGCGAAAGGAGTCTTTATGCAGTTGAAAATAGAAGGCCGTCCGGTAGAAGCCCAATGCGGCGAATCGCTTCTCTGCCTGGTCCGGAAGCTCGGGCTGGACGGCAGCGATTTAAGGACGCGTCCGCTCGCGGCCAATATCGCGGGAGAAACGTTTACGCTGAACTATGTGCCTGTCCGCGAAGCGGAGAGCAAAGCCGTTCCGCGGGCGGCCCTGCGCCGCGCCGTCCGCGCGGCGAACGGGGAAATCTCTCTGCTGCGATACGGCACCGCACGCGGAAACCGCGTATACGAGCGCACAATGCTGTTCGTTTTTTTACTCGCTATGCGCAAGCTCTATCCAAAGACCCGCGTGCGCATCAATTATGCCGTCGGCGCAGGCCTGTATGCCAGCGTCGGGGACAATCTGCGTCTCGCCAAGACGGACGTCCTTGCAGTCAAACGCGAAATGCGCCGCATTGTGGAAGCGGACCTGACGCTCGAACGCAAACGGCTGGATATTGACGACGCCATCGATTTCTTCACCGGGGACGGCCAGGAAGATAAGGTCCGCCTGCTGCGGTGGCGTCAGTTTTCTTACTTCGATATATACCGGCAGGAAGATTATGTAGACTATTTCTACGGGGAGATGGCGCCGTCCACCGGTTACGCGTGCGTCTTCGATCTGCAGGCGCTGCCGGCCGGCCTGTTTCTGATCCGCCCGTCGGCGAAAGATCCGAACGTCCCGGCGAAGCATGTTTACATGCCGCGCCTGGCGGGGGTGTTTTCCGAAAGCGAGGAATGGGGCCGGCTCATGCACTGCACCGTGGTGGCCGACCTGAACGATATGGTTCTCAACGGCGAAATCCGCACACTGATCCGTGTCAACGAAGCCCTTCATGAAAAGCGCTTCGCCACGCTTGCCGACGAGGTTATAGACCGCGGCGCGCGCGCGGTGGTCATCGCAGGCCCCTCAAGCTCCGGTAAAACAACCAGCGCCAACCGCCTCTGCACCCAGCTGCGCGTGCACGGAAAGACGCCCGTGCTCGTCTCACTGGACGACTACTACCGCGACCGCGATAAAATCCAGCCGGGACCGGACGGGAAAATCGATCTGGAGCATTTCAATACCATAGACGTCGAACAGTTTCAAAGCGACCTGACACGGCTTTTTGCAGGCGGCGAGGTCGAACTGCCGCGCTTCGACTTCATCAAGCAGAGGCGCTGCCGCAGCGGCATAAAAATCCGCATCGACGAAAGCACGCCGCTCGTCATCGAGGGGCTTCACGGCCTCAACCCGCAGCTGCTGCCGGACACCGTGGACAAAAAGCTGATTTTCCGGCTGTACGTGTCCGCGCTGACCACGCTCAACCTCGACGACCATAACCGGATCCCGACCACGTCCATACGTCTTCTGCGGCGCATGGTACGCGATTATGAAACGCGCGGCGCATCCATCGAACGCACGCTTTCCATGTGGGACAGCGTGCGCGCGGGCGAGGAAAAATGGATCTTCCCGTTTCAGGAAGACGCGGACGCAATTTTCAATACGACGCTGATCTACGAACCCGCGGTGCTCAAGAAGCATATATTCCCGCTTTTGTCCGCCGTGCGGTTTGAGAGCCCATATTACGACGAAGCGCATTCGATCGTAAAATTCCTGAATTATTTTGTGGACGCGAACGCGGAGGACGAAATCCCCCCGACCTCGATCCTGCGCGAATTCATCGGAGGAAACACATTTTACTTGTAGTATCGCATTTGGCCGCAAATTAATGGCCAAAAAGCATATTTTGCATAGCAACAAGGCGGATTCGTTACGTTTCGGTAAAGAAATCGAAAACGATTCCGTCCTTTTGTTGACATTGTGACAGCCGATTCGTATGATAGTATCATTCCATTGCGTATAACAATCCGAAAAAAACGTTCCGTTCGTTCAAAAGGAGGAACCAAAATTATGAGAAAAACCAGATTGGCAAGGGCGGTCGCGGTCGTGATGACGCTGGCACTGGCGCTGGTCATCGCCGGGATTCCTAGTACGGCGCTGGCAGACGTCACGGGCGTTACCATCACCCCCGGCGCAGGCGAAAGCTACACCATCCCCGTAGGGGGCACGGTAACGCTCACCGCAAACACAAGCGGCACGCCGACGGGAGTCGTTTCTTACAGCTGGGCACAGTCGAGCGTAAGCGACGTCAACCTTTCCTCGACGACGGATCCGAGCACGACCGTCACCGGCATGATCCCCGGCACAGCCACGACGATCACCGTTACCGTTGACGATGAAGGCGCTTCCGATCCTGTCAGCACCAGCGTTGTCATCAACGTCACGGCGATGACCATCAGCAATGCGACGCTGACCATGGACGGCGGATCGACGCAGACCCTGACCGTCGGCAACGTATCCTCCGGCAGCAACACCGCTTGGTCTTCCAGCCGGGATGTCGTTGCAACGGTCAATCCTTCTACCGGCCTGGTTACCGCGGTCGGTGCGGGGCAGGCGGTCATCACCGCAACAAACACCCCTACACTGGGTGCGGTTCAGACCAAAACCTGCACGGTTACGGTAAACCCCGTCATCACCATTACGCCGGCGACACAGAACATCACAACTTCAAGCACCAGCGCAACGATTCAGCTTAAGGTCGATTACGGCGGGGACCTGATTTCGACCGCCTCCACCGTCGCCTGGAGTAATTCGAATACCACGGCCGGCTCGCTGTCCGCCCCGACGACGTTTACGCCGAGCGGGACTTCGCTGCTCTGCACGGCAACGTACCTCTCCAACGCATCCGGCACCAACGGGACCAGCACGATTACTGCAACCATTAACGGCGCCGGCACTTACACCTCCACAAAGACGGCCACGGTCAATGTGTATACCTCCCGCTACCTGACGCTGGAAGGGCCGACCGCGCTCAATAACACGAGCCGTTACGGCACCTATACGCTGACGCTGCGCGAAGCAAACGGCACGATCGTTGACGACGATACGAGCACCGCGCATTGGAGCTGGAGTTCGTCTTATCTCAAGATTTCGAGCGCGGACCTCAACGACCACCGAGCCGACATGGAAAACGGCCAGGCGCAGATCCAGCTCTACGCCCGCTATAACACGCCGACCGCCGGCACAAATCTTTACGCATGGATCAACGACGACAGCGGAAACCGTGCGTCCATCACCATTCACATCACCGGCTTGAGCAGCCTGCCGCAGACCGGCCAGGACTTCACGCTGGTATATGTGTTCGGCGGACTTTGCGGCGCGTTGCTGATCACTGCGGGGGTTTGGTATGCCATCCGAAAGAAACGCGTTAACGACGCATAACGACGACGAACCGACCGGCCTGACCGTTGCCCGGCATAAAAAGCCGCACCGGCGCTCGAAAGCACGGCGCGAGTTAAACGCAATCCGCACACTGGGTCTGCTTGCTATTCTCCTTGGTTTTGCCGCGCTCCTGCTCATCGGCGCAAAGCTGTTTGAAGGCGAAACCGCAGGGAAAAACGCAACCGTTCTTCTGGAGGCCTATAAAGCGAAAGCCACGGCAACGCCGGCCGTCACGGTTTCGCCCGCACCGACGGAATCGCTTGGTACGCCGGAACCGACAGACGAGGACTTTGAGCATACCGACGTAAGCGCGGACGAGGATGCGGCCGCTGACGCGAACGAACATCTCGCCGACGACGGCTCGAACGAAGGCGTTGACGAAAGCGGAGAATATGTTCAGCCCGACGCGCCGGACGTTTCCGAGTTGAACGCAACGATCGAAAAGATCATCAACGCGACCGGCGAGGACGGTGTGATCGGGATTCTGGAAATACCGGAACTGAACGAAGAGCTCCCCATCATCGGCAAGTGGTCCTATAAACTGCTCAAGATTTCGATCTGCCGTTATAAGGGCCCCGAACCGAATGAGAAAGGCAATCTCGTCCTCATTGGGCACAACTATAAGAGCGGCGCTCATTTTGGGCGGCTCAAAACCCTTTCCGTCGGCAGCGAGCTTTACCTGACCGACAGTGCAACAGGGACGCGGGTCCGTTATGAGGTCTATCAGATCAAGAGTATTGCCCCGGACGCGTTCAGTGCACTGGATTCTTTTCGCGGCACATACGGACTGACGCTTATGACCTGCAAGGATAACGGTACCAACCGGCTACTGGTTCGATGCGAACAAAAAGACAAAGCTACCCAAGCTGGGTAAAAAAAGCAGCGCCCGCAGAAGCGGGCGCTGCTTTAATTTCACAGGATCCTTTTCGGTATGAAATTCAGTTTGTCGGCGGCAACGCAGTGATACACGATACCGTTGCGTTCGCCCTCAAAGGCATGTTTGTTTGCTTCCCCGTGCAGATGGCCGTATACCACGATATCAACCCCGCTTTTCTCGAACAAATCGGTAAATTCCGAATCGCGCGCCCGCTCGCAAAACGGCGGAAAATGCATCATGGCGATCTTGGTTTCCGCCTCGGGCAGCGCCTGGAGCGAAAGTTTCAGCCGGTCTATTTCCCGCCGATAAATCTTTTCGTCGTCCGCACTAAAGTTAGCGCTTCCGGGAGTCAGCCATCCGCGGCTCCCGCAAATGCCAACGTTTCCTTCAAGAAACGCGTCGTTTTGCAGCGCGCGCATGCCGGGCTGCAGCGCAGTCCGAACGCGTCCGATAGCGCTCCACCAATAATCATGATTGCCGCGAAGCAGGATTTTTTTTCCGGGAAGCTGCCCGATATAGGCAAGGTCCGCAATCGCGTCGTCCAGCTTCATCGCCCAGCTGATATCGCCGGGGACCAGCACAAGATCCTCCTCGGAAACAACGGAGCGCCATGCATGCCCGATCTTTTCAACATGCCCGCGCCACGCGTCACCGAAAACGTCCATGGGTTTCTCGGTGGAATGTGAGAGATGCAGGTCCGCAATCGCGTAAATACACATCCGTCCGCTCCTCTCCACGTCCGCCGAAATCATCAGTCCTCTTCCGACGCGTCCTCTATCTCGATTTCCTCATCGAAGTCTTTGTCCATATCCGCGGCTTTCTCCAGCTCGGCCTGCCGTTTTTGTTCCTTGAGACAGAAAGAGCAAAGCTCGCTTCCGTGCACTGCGGGAGCCTCCCCGCATTCGGTGCATATAATGATTTCGTCTTCGTCCGTCTCTTCTTCGGCGCGCCGACCGCGCATCTTCGCGCGCTTCATCTCACGCTTGCAGACGTCGCAGAATTCTTCTCCGTCTCGAACGTAATTCAGCTCGCATTTCGAGCACTTATGCAATGCCATATCTTTCAGCCCTGCCTTTGATTCTAAACATTACGCAGGTTATTATGCAGAAGTTTTTTTCGCCTGTCAAGAGAAACCTTTTCCACTATATGTCTTTGCTCGGCCACGGCGGATTTCTTCGGGAATCAGCCTTGGACTATGCTGTCGTCGGCTATCTGCCCCAGCCGCGTAAGAAGCTCCGCGCGCCCGTCTTTCGTCTCGGTCGAAAACGGTATGGCGAAAGGCGGCGCGCCAAGCAGCTTCGCCGCCTTGCATGCGGCGGCCGCGCGCGACGCCCTGTTCAGTTTATCGGCCTTGGTCGCGACAAGCGTAAACGGTACGCCGTAATACAACACCCATTCAAACATCTGCCGGTCCTCAGCGGACGGCGCATGTCTGATGTCCAGCAGCAGCAGCAAGTGCTTGGCCCTGCCGCTGCTTAAATAACTGCCGATCAACTCCCCCCAGCTCCGCTGCTCGGTTTTGCCGGCTTTTGCAAACCCGTATCCCGGCAAATCGACCAGATACATTTCCCGGTTGAGCAGAAAGTAATTGATCAACCGCGTTTTCCCCGGCGTCTGTGACGTCCGCGCCAGTTTACGATTGTTGCAGAGACTGTTTATCAGGCTGGATTTGCCAACGTTGCTGCGTCCCACGATTGCAATTTCGCACGCAAGCGAGGCAGGGTATTGCCCGCCCTGCCCCACGCTGGTAACAAATTCAGCCTGCTTAATGACGAATGGTTTCATGCGTCATATCCATTCCCGGCAGATTGATCAAAGGTTCCGTTCCGTGCGGATGCATGGTGAGCGCAAAATTGAGCACTTCGTCCACCGTTTCCACAAATTCGATGTTCAGCGCCGCTTTGACCTCATCCGGCACATCATAGAGGTCTTCCCTGTTGGCCTTCGGCAACGCGACGCTTTCGATTCCCGCGCGGACGGCCGCCAACAGCTTCTCACGAAGGCCGCCAATCGGCAGCACGCGGCCGCGCAGCGTAACCTCCCCGGTCATCGCCACCGAGCTCTTAACGGGTATTCCGGTCAGCGCGGAGACCAGAGCGGTCGCCATCGACACGCCGGCGGACGGCCCGTCCTTCGGAACGGCGCCTTCCGGTACGTGAATATGCACGTCCAGCGTTTCGAGGAAACTCGGATCAATGCCGAAACGGCTCGTATTGGCGCGCACATACGTCATCGCCGCCCTCGCGGACTCCTGCATCACGTCTCCCAGATGGCCGGTAAGCTGCAGAACGCCCTTTCCGGGCACCGCAGCGGCTTCCACCTCCAGCGTTTCTCCGCCAACGCTGGTCCAGGCAAGCCCGGTCACCACGCCGACCGTATCCGGCCGGAGCGGATCGCTGCGTTTGAATTTATGCGGTCCAAGCCATTCCGTCATTCGCGAATCGGTCAGCGCAATGCGCGTTTTCCCCTCCGCAATTTCGCAGGCGGCCTTACGGCATACGCTTGCAAGCACACGTTCAAGTTCGCGCACGCCGGCCTCGCGCGTGTAACAGCCGATCAATGTCTGCAGCGCGCCCTCGGACACGCGCAGATTGCTCTTTTTCAGACCGTTTTTCTCCAGCTGTTTGGGCAGCAGATGCCTTCTTGCGATCTCTTCCTTTTCGTTGAAAAGATAACTTGGCACCTCCAGAAGCTCCATCCGGTCGCGAAGCGGCCGCGGGATTGCGCCGGCGTCGTTTGCGGTCGTAATAATCATGCAGCGCGAAAGATCAAACGGCAGCTCAAGAAAGTGATCGACAAATGCGAAATTCTGCGCGCTGTCAAGCACCTCCAGCATAGCCGACGACGGATCTCCCCTCACGTCCGCGCCCAACTTATCGATTTCATCGAAAAGCAGGACCGGGTTGATCGAACCCGCTTTGCGCATGGCTTCGATCACACGACCGGGCTGCGCGCCGATATAGGTGCGGCGGTGTCCGCGAATTTCCGCCTCGTCGTGTACGCCGCCAAGGCTCATACGGATGAATTTGCGGCCCATTGCTTCCGCAATACCGCGGACGATGGACGTTTTGCCAACGCCTGGCGGACCGACCAGGCAGAGAATCTGTCCCTGCGGATTATCGGTCAGACGCTGAACGGCAAGGCTTTCGATGATACGAGACTTCACGCGTTCCATACCATAATGGTCGCGGTCGAGCACTGTGCGCGCATGTTTCAGGTCCAGATTGTCCTCCGTGGACTCCATCCACGGCAGATCGAGAATCAATTCGATGTACGCCTGCGCCATCGGCGCTTCGTGCGAACCGCCCGGCAGGGAGGCAAACCGATCGATTTGTTTTTCAAGCGCCGCGCGCGCCTCGTCCGGCAGTTGTTTCACCAGCGCGCGTTCGCGATAACCTTCTACAACTTCATCATCGCCTTCGCCCAATTCCTCCTGGACGGCTTTGAGCTGCTCACGCAGCACAAACTCCTTCTGATTACGCTCAAGCGCAGCCTTGATCTTCCCGGCGATCCTGCGGTCGACCTGCATAATGAGCAGTTCGTTTTCGATAATGCCGAGAAGATTTGCCGCACGGGTCACCAGATCCTCGGTTTCGATCAGTTTCTGCTTGTCTTCAAGCTTTCCAACCACTTGCTGCGCAATGCCGTCCGTAAGCTCGGCAAGCGTCGGCAGGGCGAGGATCGCATCCTTCTGATCCTGCGTCAGACGGTCGCGCTGGTTGGCATGCTCGGTAAAACCTTCGCTCAGACGGCGGCGCAGCGCTTCCACCGTCGCCTCGTCCGGCTCCGCAGCCTCCAGCACGTCCACCTGGGCGGTATAGTGCGGGTTTTCGGATATAATGCTTTCGATTCGTGCGCGGGCGACGCCGGTCACCAGAAGATGCACCGTATCGTTTTGTATGCGGAAGACCTGCCGGATTCGGCAGATTGTACCGACCGAATACAATTCTTCCGGCGAAACATCCACAACTTTAGCGTTTTTCTGTGCAACAAACAGCGCGTACCCTTCCTCGGAAAGCGCCTGCTCCATTGCCGAGAGCGTCTTTTTCCGGCCGATATCGCAATGCATAATTTCGCCCGGCAGCACCGCAATCCCACGAAGCGGAATGACGGGCAGCGTTACGATTCCATGCAATTCCATTGATTTCACCTCCACACGGAGAACACAATATGTATAGTCCCCCATGATTGTATGACCAGTATAACGAACTTCTACCTATTATGCAAACACCGCGCCCCCTGCAATGCAACATCAAAACAAACAGACGGTGAACTTCCATTGACAGTTTTCCAAACAGAAAATTTGCATAAAAAAACGAGACGACTCTGTCCCGCTGACTGATCGGCGCCATGCAATTCGGTTGTGTTTCCGGCACGGTTTGCACCGGGCAAGCGGTCTTTGCGCTTTCCGGTATTTTTACGCGGGAAGACCTGCACCGATCGGAAATTTATCTGCAGAGCTTTCTGAAAACGGCGCTTGTCCCGCCCGTTTATGTTTAGTGTGCTTCTAGGGTGTGTTTCTAAAGTCTGAAAGATGCCGTTTTGCTGGATCGGCTTGCAGATTGAGACGAAAAACACAGGCGCTGTGGTGCTGCGGCGCGGCTTTTCAACAAGAATTTGCAACTTGAGACGACGTAACTGCGCTTTTGTGATTTTAGAAACACACCCTAGCCAAGCAAAGCGTCTCCGCGGCCAGCACCCCCGGTCGTATTGCGCCGCCGGTCGACTGCCTGTCGCCTCAGTTCTGAGAAAATCCCATGAAGCTATTACTGCCGGAACCGGTGGTTTCTTCAAACTGATCGCCGTATGTACGCTTATAAAACTCGAGCGCCCGTGCAATGGCTTTCAGCATGCCCTCCGTATCCAACTGAAACCCCAGTTTCTTAACGCCGACGGCGACGGTTGCAAGCGTCGGATTTCCGTCGAAAAGATGCAATACGTCCAGCATAAACTGCGGCTCGCGCTTTAGCTTCTCCTCAAAATCCCATAACGATGTATTTTTCTTACCGAACAGTCCCATTTCTTCATCCTCCTGTTTTGATATGTTCAGCATACCATCGACAGCTTTTTACATGGTGAGCAATCTGCACACAATCCGAACCTTTTGGAGGGAAAAAGCCGCGGCGTGCTAACACACCGCGGCCAGACTGATCCCAACTCTGCTTAATAATTGATTTTGTGAATTTCAAAGAACGCCTTGGGATGTGCGCAAACCGGGCAAATCTCGGGCGCTTTCGTGCCTTCATAGATGTATCCGCAGTTACGGCACTGCCAGAAGACCTTGCCGTCGCGCTCAAAGACGATACCGTCTTCCAGATTTTCGCGGAGCTTACGGTAGCGCTCCTCGTGCCCTTTCTCAATCTGTGCAACCGCGTCAAACTGGTATGCAAGCTTATCGAAACCCTCTTCCTTTGCTTCCTGCGCAAAGCGGGCGTACATATCCGTCCATTCGTAATGCTCCCCTTCGGCCGCCATCAGAAGCGCGGTTTCGAGGTCGGGCATTTCGCCGCCCTGCAACGCCTTGAACCACAGCTTCGCATGTTCTTTTTCGTTGTCGGCAGTCTCTGTAAAAATAGCGGAAATCTGTTCAAACCCCGCCTTTTTTGCAACCGATGCAAAATAGGTGTACTTGTTGCGCGCCTGGGATTCTCCCGAGAACGCTTCCATCAGGTTCCGTTCCGTCTTGCTTCCTTTAAGATCCATCGTTTTTACCCTCCTGTTTATTACATGTTCAAATTGTATTGCTTGTTTGATTTGACGCTATGATGAAATTGTATCGGCTTTGCCGGCGAATTTCAAGCGTTCTGGTCAAAGCTTCTTCTCCCGCGGTTAAAGCAGCGTCCTCCCGGCGACCGATTGCTGACAGTTTTTGCATAGCCCGCGCAGCACAAGGTCGTACGACCGCAGCGAAAACCCTGTTTGGGCCTCGACCGCCCGGCGCATTTGTTCCATCGCCGGAAGCTCCACGTCCGCAACGCAGCCGCATCCCTCGCAAACGATATGTGAGTGATCGGCCGTCGTTTTGTCGAACCGGCAGCTTCCGTCCGCAAGCGGAATCTTTTTCAGCCGGCCGGCGTCTGAAAGCTGATTCAGATTGCGGTAGACTGTACCGAGGCTCAGCTTCGGCATCTCGAGCTTGAGCATATCGTAAACCATGTTCGCCGTAGGATGCTGATCGCTTTCTATGACCGCGCGAAAGATCCTTTCTCTTTGATGCGAATACCGCATGCCCATCTTCCTTTCGTCATGTTCTGTACAGTAATTTTGATAACAATTATTGTTATTATACTAATTCATGTTTATGCTTTTGTCAAGCGCTCTCTTGCAGAATTTTGCCGTCAACGCGGGTTCCCGGGGTCTCCCGTATCGGTTTTCGGCCCCTGCGCTTTTATCAATTCGCGTTTCAGGAGTTTTTCAACGTGTTTATACAATACAAACGTAATCAGCGAATTTACGACCGCCTTTATCGCGTTGAACGGGACGATCACCGTCGGCAGCATCGTCGTGACGACCTCCTTCGGCATGCCGTAAACGTGAACGGTGAAGATCAGGTTCATCGGCACCATCATCGCCGTCTGCAGGACCGACCCGACCACCATTCCGGCGATCGCGCCTTTCAGCGAGCGGTATTTCCGATAGATCAGCCCCGCGGCAATCACATAGGAACCGGTTGCGCAAAAATGCATCAGCGCGCCGACCCATCCGCTCTGCGGCGAAACCAGCAGCCATTGCAGCAAGCTGACCAGAGCCGTCAGCCCCAGCCCCCACCAAGGGCCGTATAGGAACGTCCCGATCAGAATCGGCACGTCCGCCATGTCGTATTCCAGAAACGTCGCGGCGGGAAAAATCGGAAAATGGATCACATACACAAGTATGACCGAAATCGCGGTCAGCATGCCGAGCTTTACTAGACGGTCTACGGTGTTTTTACGAATCATGTCTGCTCCCTCCAAATAAAAAGCCCCACAGATTAACTGCGGGGTGAACGGATACCGTTTGCTGCGGCATTTCGCTTCTTTCATCCGGACTTTCCGGTTTGGCAACCGGTCTACCGTCGGCGACGGATTCCAACCGTCTCAGTCGATCTGACGCGCGGGCTTGTCGGCATTGCCGCTTCACCGCCGGTGGGGAATTGCACCCCGCCCCGAAGCTGTTCTGTTTTTTCGGGAAACTATTTCCCGATTTCCTCGTTATCGTAGCACGTTCTATTTTACAATGCAAGCGGTCCGCCTTTATATTTCGACGATTTCACGGTGCGAAAGCAGCACGATCAGTTTTTGTTTCACCGTACGCTTTGAAAGCGCCTCAAGCGCGGCCGCATAGAGCCGCAGCTGGAGCGCGTGGCGCTTCGCCGCGTCCGCGGCGCTTTCCCCGGGACGGACACGGTCCGTTTTGTAATCCACGATCGTCCATGTGCCACCTTCGAGAAAACACGCGTCCATCACCCCCTGCAAAAGCACCCGCTCGTCCGTATCGACGGCCTCCCCATACAGCGCGTTCGCAGCAATGGCATAGGAAAACGCAAGCTCGCGCTCCAAGCGCTCCGCTTGCCGCATGCGCGACGCCAAAGGCGTGTGCGTAAACCACTCGACCGCGCCCTTGTCCACAGCTTCCGCCTGCTCGGGTGTAATTTTCCCGCTTTGCGCCAGTTTGGTCAGGTATGCGGCGACGCCTTGCTGATCCATCTTCTTTTCCAGCGGAAGATACTGCATGGCGGCGTGTGTCGCCGTGCCGCCGAAGACCGCGCTCTTCTTCACGCCGAGAAACGCGGGCTCGGCGAACGCGGGGCGCTCGGCTTCATCTCGGCCAAGGCGGCTGACTGCGGCTTTCGCGTTGAGCAGCACCGCCTCGGCGAACGGGTATTTCCAATCGAGCTTTGCCCGGATTGCCGTCAGAGTCTCCGGCACGGCCGGCGGCAGCTCCGCTAGCCGCTCCGCCTTTTCTCCCGCAAGCCAAGGTTCCCGTTCGTGTACCGTCAGCGCCAATGCGCGATGGGACCCCATCAGAAGCCACTGCGCCATACCGGAACATCTCAGCACCTGCCAGGCAAACGGGCGTTCCGGCGCGCGCGCACGTTTCTCCTCCGGGTTATCCATACAGGCGGTCAGAATCAGCTTGCGTTTTGCGCGCGTCATCGCCACGTACAAAACGCGCATTTCCTCGCCCAGTTGCTCCGTTTTTACGCGTTCGGCCAGCGTACGCCGCACGACGGTGTCGCGCTTAACCCGCGCGCCGCCTACCTCACGATCGATAAAGCGCAGCGCGATTCCGTCCTCCGCATGCAGCAGCAGGGATTTGCGCATATCCTCCATGTTGAACCGTTTCCCAAGTCCCGCGACAAACACGACCGGAAATTCGAGCCCCTTAGATTTATGGATGGTCAGAATGCGCACCACGTCCGCAGCAAGCGTTTGCGCCGCGCCGACAGAAGCGTTGTTTTCCGCAAGGTCGATCTGATGCAGAAAATTCCAAACGCCGCGCGCGCCCGCCTGCTCAAACGCATGCGCCTTGTCCAGCAGCGCATTGAGGTTGGCCTGCCGCTGCGCCCCGTTGACGCCGGCGCCCATCTCCTCATAAAAACCTGTTTCGTCCAGCAGTTTGCCGACGAGTTCCTCAACGGAAACCAATCTGCTTTCCGCACGGTATCGCCCCAGCGTTTCAAAAAAGTCCTTCGCGCGTTTTCCAAGCGTCGTTTCGTCTTGCTCGGCGCACGCGGCGAACGCTTCAAAAAACGATCCCCCCCTGTGCGCGGCGCGCACGCGCGCCAACTCCTCGAACGTGAAGTTTCCAATCGAGGAACAGAGTACGGAAATCAGCGGCACGTCCTGACGCCGGTTGTCGATTACGCGCAGGAGGTTTCTGAAAATCTGCACCTCCACCGCGTCGAAATATCCGCCGCCGGACTGCGCATAGCTCGGTATGCCGCTTTGCGAAAGCGTCTGCGCGACGCTCTGCGCGCCAGATCCCGTTCGCAGCAGCACCGCAAAATCGCTGTAGCGATATGCACGTTTCCGCCCCTTTTTCGAGTCGAAATACGTTTCGTTTTTTATGATCTCCCGTATTCGTCCGGCAATCAGCCTCGCTTCGACTTCCAGGTCCGCCGCATCCTCAAGCGCATCTTCCCCGTCCTCCGTTTCCGCGCGCCCACGCCGCACAAAGTGCGCTTCCGCGCTCCCTTCCGGCGGGTTCTCCCCGCAGGCAAGCTTTGCGCGTTCGTCATATTCGATTCCGCCGGAATCTGCGTTCAGAATCGCAGCGAACACCTCGTTGACAGCGGTAAGCACTTCGCCTGAACTGCGAAAGTTACGCGTCAGGTCGATCCTTTTGCCAATTTCTCCGGAAAAGAAAGCGAGCTTTTCTAAAAACAGCTTCGGCTCCGCCTGACGGAATCGGTAAATCGACTGCTTAACGTCGCCAACGAAAAAGAGATTGTCCTTACGCGCAATCCGCCTGACGATTTCCTCCTGTACACGGTTGCTGTCCTGATACTCGTCTACGGCGATCCACTCGAACCGGTCGCGGTACTCCCGTGCAACCGCGTCCTGAAAAAGCGCCTCCAGCGTAAAATGTTCCAAATCGTCATAATCCTGCAATCCGGCCGCACGTTTGGCGGCGGCATATGCCGCCTCAAATTGTTTCACAATCGAAACCAGCGCGCGTACCGCTTCGCCGGAGCGGCGTAAAATATCAAGTTCCGCCTTCTGCGGGCGGGTAAAACGCTTAATCTGCATCCTGATCAAATCTTTTTCCGCCTGCCGCGCAGCCTGAATCGGTTTTTTTTCAGCTTCCGCCGTTCCGCGGGGAAAGCTCATCCGTGAAAACGCAATCGTTGAGAGCGCTTCGCGGTATTCGTCATAGCTTTTGCAGAGCTGCAGCGCGCGGCAGCGCGTCAAATCATCGTCCAGCGCGGCAATCGCTTTGTCCCACGCCGGCGGCAGCGTATCCCGCGCGGAAGCGACCGGTTCGAGCGCGAGCGTTATCTCGCGTTTTGCAAACGCAACCGCGTTTTCCATCAAGGTCAGCAGCGCCGCCTCGTCGCCGTAACGCGCGCCCGCAGCGTCCAGCCAGCCGTCCGGGTCCGGCTGTGCGCGCGTAAAGCGATATGTCTGCATCACCGCGCCCCAAGCCTGATCCTCCCCGCCGAAAGCGGCAAGCAGCGTTTGATAGTCCGTATCCTCTCGTACCGACAGGGCTGTTAAGAACTCGTCCCTTACCGTTTCAATAAGCGCCGCGCTTTCCATATCGTCCGCCGTGCGGCTCTGCGCCGGCAGACCGACCGCATGATAGTGCCGCCGGAGCACGCGCGCGCAGAACGCGTGGATTGTCGAAATATACGCGCTCTCCACGGCCCGCGCCTGCCTGCGGAGGTATTGCGTTGTTTTTCCGTCCCCCTGTTCACCGGCAAGCTCGTTAAGCCGGGACGCGATCCTCGCCTTCATTTCGGCCGCGGCCGCGCGCGTAAAGGTGAGAACCAGCATGTTTTCCATAGCCGTGCCGCTCATAATGCGTGAAACCACGCGTTCGGTGAGCACGGCGGTTTTACCCGCGCCCGCCGCCGCGGAAACGATCAGGTTTCCGCCGGATTCAATCGCTTCACGCTGTTCACTCGTCCATCGCATCCGCGTCACCCCCGATCAGTTTAAAAAACGCATCCTGCTTAACCGTATGGTAGCGCCGCACAGTGCAGCCGGGCGTTTTCGGGTCAAACCGGCAGACGCTGTTATATGCGCAGTATTCGCAGGCCGGACGGTTCTTTTTCCGCGCCGCGGGCGACGCGCGCATCTCGCCTTCCATCATGCGCGCAAACGTCCGCTCCGAAGTCTGCTTTGCCGCACGGATCAGCATATCCATCTCCGTTTTTGAACACACGCTGCCGGAATAATCTTCCTCTCCCGTCGCACGCACTTTGTATAAAACCGAAGATTCCTCTTCTATGTGGTTGTCGCTTGCGCGAATGACCGCCGCGTCCGAAAGCGTCAGCCCCCGCAGACGGAACGCGTCTGCCACCGCCCCCTCGATATCCTCCTCGGCGTCGGAAACGGCGGGCTGCGACACCGGCATGTAATACATTCCAGCGCGTACTTCGGCGTTTCCGCTTGCCGCAAGCAAATACAGCGGCAGCTGCAGCGTCAGCCCTTCCAGCACGCCTGTAAAGTCGAAATCCCGTCCGCCGGTTTTGTAATCTATGACACGCGACAAAACCCGTCCCTGCGTATTCGCGCGATCGATCCGGTCGATCTTTCCGTTTACGATCGCCTCGCTTCCATCTTCGAGCACGAGCCGTATCGCGGGAAACGGCTGTCCCGGACCAAAATGCGCTTCCGTCAGCGCGGGCGTAAAGCTGCCCGCCCGGATTTGCCCGGCGATTGCCAGGGCGCTTTGCCGGACCGTTTCGATCAGCAAAAACAAGGTCGCTTTCAACCGTTCGTTCTCCGTAAGGATACCGAAGTTGTGACCGGCAATCACGCCGGGCAGCACTTCGTCTATCATCAGAAGCACCATTTCATTCGCAAGGCGTTTCCATTCCAGCCTTTTGCTGTTCACGGCGTTTACAAACGCTTCCAACGCCGCATGGTAGAACGCGCCCAGGTCTATCGCCCGTTCGGTATAGTCCCGGACCTCCTGTGCGCCAAGACCATACCGGATAAAGTGCTGAAACGGGCAATTATTGAAACTTTCCAGTCGGCTTGCGCTCATCGGGACTGTTTTACCATACAGGGTAGAAGCAATTTCTCCACCGATCGCGCAACTGCCAAAAGGATTTAAACTCTCGTGTACCATCCGCGCGACACGTTCGCGCGTTTCGCCTTTTTCACTCAGATAATCGATCAGCGCGGGCAGCCGGCCCTGCACCGCGCCGGTTTCCCGGTAATGCCGCAGATCGCCTGCCACAAGCGTCAACGCCTGCGCCTCGCAGTCCGGCAGCTCGTCTGTCGATTCGATATCGCTCTTAATCGAACAATTCGGACAGATTTCCTTCAGGCGTTCGACGATCGGCGACGGCGAGAGTTCCCCCGAGCCGTCCCCGTATGAAAAGCTGATGTAAATCGATTCCGTCGCCTTGGCCAGCGCCGTATAAAGGTCGAGGCGGTCATATGCGCTGAGTTCCGCGCCGGCAAACCGCAGTTCCGCCCCCTGTTCGCGCAGAGCGGTCAGTTCGCGCTCGTCGATCAATCCGTCGTTTTGCTGCGGCCGCGGGAGTAAGCCGTCGTTCGCCCCTACCACAAACAGCGCGCGCACCGTACGGCTGCGCGTACGCACGACGTCCCCGACCAGTCCCTGGTCTGCCGTTCCCGGCACGACGCCGACGCTTCCGCCGCTCAGTCCTTCCTCCAACAGAGCCAGAAATCCCCTTCGCCCGACGCGAAGCGAACCAAGGATCGCATCCAGCTGGTCGAGCAGCTCGATTAAAAGATTCCAGACCTGTGCATGTTCCTGCGCTTCGGCGATGCGTCCGGCTTCTTCCAACTGCCCGGCACGTTCTTCCAGCCTGCGCTGCAGCTCCATTTTCTGCAGAAACGCATACAGTGCGCGTACCTGTTCGGACACCGTCGCCTTTGCCAGCGTTTTTGCCAGCGGTCCGAGGTGTTCCGCAGCCAGGGCGCGCGCATGTTCGGCCCCTTCGGAAGGCTCCGCACGTGTAAACGGCTTGAGCAATCCGCCGCCGCGCATACCCGTGCGGCGCAGATAGAGTTCCAGCTCTTCCGCATCGTCCTGCGGACAGTCGGTATACCCGCTTTTGATGAATCTGAGCAACTCCGCGGCAGGGTATCCGCCCGCGGCAAAGCGCACGGCCGAAAGCGCCGCGTCGATCGCGGCGTGACCGGTCAACGGCCTTTTTCGGTCGAGAAAAATCGGGATATCCCTGCGTTCGCACGAACGGCGAATCAGATATGCGTATGCGTCCAGATCGGAAACAATCACCGCCATGTCGCGGTAGCGAACCCCTTTCTGCGCGAGCTTCAGAATCGCTTCCGCAAGGGATTCCGCTTCGGCACGGCGGTCGCTCGCCCCAAAGACGGTCAGTTCGCCCGCTCCTTCCCGCCAGATTTTCGCAGGATATGCAAATAAATTTCGTTCGATATGCCGCATCAGCGGGCTGCACGCGCCCGGCTGTTTCGAAAGCTGTTCCTCCCGGACGACGGCTCCGCACCGCTCTCCGATCCGGCGGAGAACGAAAAGCGCCTTCCGGTCCGGTTCAAATAAATCGCCGTCCGGCGGATTCCCCGCATCGATACGCAGCGACACCGTAACGCTTTTGCAGCAGCAGAGCATCGTTTCAACCAGCCGATACGTTTGCCGGTTCGGATGGTCCAGTCCGTCTATGAAAACCGGAAGGCCGGAAACGAACGACTTTGCCATCAGATCCGCCGCCGCGTTCGGCGCGTCGTCCACGCTGAAATAGCGCTCGGACAGATACGTCTCCGTCTCCCGGTATAAAATGGAAATATCCCTTAGCTTTTCGGCCAGCGGCGATCCGTCCGGGAGCTTGTGTACGAGCGTGTCCAGCGCATCCGGCGTAATCCCGGCGCGCTTTAAATCGCGGAATATCTCCTGTGCTTCCGCGGCAAACCCCGTCTGCGCGCACGCCTCGCCAAAAACCTTCAACTCGCTCTTTTTCCGATCGAGGGCGCGCCGCACGACCATTCGGTATCCCTGCGCGCTCAAAAACGGCTTTGTCTGTCCGTGCAGCTGCAGCACACGTTCGCAAAGCCGCTGAAAACTAAACACCTGCACGCCAAGCAGCCCGCCGATTTCTTTCGCCAGCGCACGCTCGGCCTCATATGTATATTGCTCCGGCACAAGCAGCACGGCTCGCCCGCCCGCGTCCTGCAGCGCCTTGAGCCGCCGGGAAATCCATTCGGTTTTTCCCGTCCCCGCCCGGCCGAGCAGGAGTGTCAGTTCGCTTCTCATATCAGGCGTTCCCTGTGCAGACTCGTGTAGCGCATCCCGCCGTTTTCGTTCCTGCTTTCACAAAGCGAAACCATATTCGCCGTGAACGCAGCATTGCGCGGCGGCAACGTGAACCCTTCGTCGCCTTCGATCCGCCTTCCGAGTGTGATATGCGGCGTAAGCCGCCCGCGGTTTTTTACAAAACCGCGTTCCCACAACGCCGCTTCCAGCGACTCATAAAGCTTGTTCAGTTCGTCGCCGTCGCAGGAAACGGAAATAAATCCCGTATGCGACTTTTCTCTTTTGAACGAACCGTATCCTTCCAGCCGGAGAACGAACGGACGGATATCTTTGCAGGCCTCGCTAATCGCGTCCGCGGCTTCCATCAGACGGTCCGTTTCTCCGAGGAAATGCAGCGTCACGTGATAGTTCTCCCGCGGAATAAACTTCCCCGCCGCACCGTATTCCTCCAGCAGCACACGTGCGCGCGCAGCTGCGCGCAGGATATCGGGTGGAAGCGGTACCGCAATAAACAACCGCAAACCCAGAACCTCCCCTCATCGGGTATTTTTCGTTTTCTCTTACTTATCAGTATACCTGCTGCGCGTCTATACTGCCAATAGCCGGCCGGATTTTCGTTCCCGTTTTAGAGATTTACGCTTTTGTTTCCGTCCTCAAATCGGCGTTCTTGCGAAATCTTCAGTTTTTGTCTGCATTATTCAGCAGGATTTCCTGCAAAACAGCGTTTTGTTTTCTTTCTTTACCACACAGCAAACTTCTTCGTCACAACATGTTATACACAAAAATTGTAGAAGTTATCCACACCGGTTTATCCACATTATCCACCATGTTATCCACATGTAGTGTTTTTTTCGGGTTTTTGGATGTGTATAAGTCCTTATTCGGTGTGTTTTGTTTTAAATATCCACATTTTCTATGCGTTTTGTGAACAAACTGTTACAAGCTTCCGTACCATACAGGGTGATGGTTTTTTGTTTTATTCCTGCAATCCCATCTTTTTTATCCTTCATCTCAGGCCTACCTTATATGGTATTTATATTGACCTCTTGGCTTTCTCATCCATTTCCCGCCAAAAATGAGAAGACTCCCCTTTTACCGGGAAGTCTTTAATAGCTTATCCAATCTGCCTATTTTTCACGCCTCGTTACCGTCGCGCCGAGAGCGTTGAGTTTTGAATCGATATATTCATAGCCGCGGTCGATGAACTCTATATTATGTACATTGGTAACGCCCCTGGCAGCCAATCCCGCTACCATGAGCGAAGCGCCCGCCCTTAAGTCGCTTGCATAGATATCCGCTCCATGCAGCGACGGAATCCCTTTTACCTTGGCAAAGGAGTCCTTTGCGCTGATCGACGCCCCCATGCGCCGCAGTTCGCGTACATGATTGAAGCGGTTTTCAAAGATTGTTTCATTAATTGTTGAAAGACCGTTGCTTGCGCAAAGATACGCCATAATCGGCTGCTGAAGATCTGTCGGGAATCCGGGATACGGCAGGGTTTTAACGTTAATTGCACGCGGCCGGTCGTTCATAATGACACGCAGATAGAAATCCCGGCCGTCATCGCCTTCGATAACGCGCGCTCCGCTTTCCATCAGCTTGGCGGACACCGCTTCCATATGCGTGGGGATCACGTTTTTGATGATCACGTCCCCCTTGGTAGCGGCCGCCGCAATCATGAATGTGCCTGTTTCGATTTGGTCGGGGATAATCGCGTAACCGCAGCCATGCAGTTTGTTTCTCCCGCTGATACGAATCACATCCGTACCGGCGCCCTTGACGCTCGCCCCCATCATGTTCAGAAAATTGGCGACGTCCACCACATGCGGCTCTTTTGCAACGTTGCTCAGCACGGTCATCCCCTCGGCCATGCTGGCCGCAAGCATCACGTTAATCGTAGCGCCAACGCTGACAACGTCGAAGTATATCTCCGCGCCGATCAGCCTGCTCGCTTTGGCACGGACGATATTATGATCCGTATCGCACTCGACCTCGGCGCCGAGCGCCCGCAGCCCCTTGATGTGCTGATCGATCGGCCGTGCGCCGATCACACAGCCGCCCGGAAGCGCGACCTCCACTTCCCTGTAACGCGCCAGAAGCGCGCCAAGCAGATAGTAAGAAGCGCGCATGCTGCTGACCGCCCCGCTGAGCGCCTTTGTCGTGCTCAGCGTACGCGAATCGATGCGCATGCAGTCGCCGTCTGTGAAGTCGACGGAAACGCCCAGTTCCTCGAGGATTTCTTTGAGGCTCTGGACGTCCTGAATGTGCGGCAGATTCTCCAATACACAGGTCTCGCCTGCGAGAACCGCCGCCGGTATAATTGCTACCGCGGCGTTTTTCGCACCGCTGATAGTCACGGTGCCTTCCAGCCGTTTCCCGCCTTTTATTTCATACCAATGCTTCTGCATACCATTTCATAGTCTAGCGGAATCACATTTTAAAGTCAAGCGACCCTGTTTGAATCAATTCAGAGATACGCGAAGACCGTCGAATCCCGTTTTTGTGGTTCCGAAACACCGCCGTTTTCCCGTCGCTGCCGCGTCTGCCATGATTGCAGTCGGAGACGAAATTCCATGCAGGATTGATTAATCTTCACTGCATTCCGTGTCATTCTCTCGTTTTTACCGCATAATTAAAAACGCCCGTATTATAATATATTTTTACTGATTTAATTAATAATTGTATTGCCTTAATTTGATCAACTCTTCTCTATTATGCAGTCTATCATATTTTTTACTGCATTTCACAAAGAATTCCTGTAAAGAGATAATATATTGCAGATTAAAATTGACAATCCCAGGAGTGCATGCTAAAGTAAATTTTGCAGGACTACATATTTTTAATAAGGCGGTATCAATCATGGAAAAACTGGTCATCGCTCTTGGCGGAAACGCGCTGCAGGAAGGCAAGGGCCCGGCAACTGCGGAAGCGCAGCTGTCCGTCGTGGAAAAGACGTCCGTTTATATTGCCGATATAATTGAAAAAGGATATCAGGTCATCCTTGCGCATGGAAACGGCCCGCAGGTCGGACGCATCGTTTTGCAAAACGAAACCGCAGTAAACGTTACCCCCGCCATGCCATTCGACGTGTGCGGCGCCATGAGCCAGGGAATGATCGGTTACCACATGCAGCAAGGGCTGACAAAAGCGCTGCGCGCACGCGGAAACCGTACGAACGTGGTTACAGTTGTTACGCAGGTCGTCGTCGATCAAAACGACAAAGCCTTTTCCAATCCAAGCAAACCGATTGGTCCCTTTTACACCGAAGACGAGGCAAAAACCCTTCAGTCTGAAAAAGGTTATACCGTAAAAGAGGATGCTGGACGCGGCTGGCGCAGAGTTGTTGCATCTCCAAAGCCGGTTGAAATCGTCGAATTGCCCGCCGTCGAATGCCTTCTTAACAAGGGATTCGTTGTTATTACCGTCGGCGGAGGCGGTATCCCCGTCGTTCGCGGCGCTGACGGCAACCTTTCCGGAACCGCAGCCGTCATCGACAAGGACCTTGCTTCCGAACATCTTGCCGAGGACGTGGGCGCGGACACGCTGCTGATCCTCACCGCGGTCGAGCAGGTCTGCCTGAACTACGGCAAGCCAAACGAAAAACGCCTTGATAAAATCAGCGTTGCCGAAGCGGATGAATTCATCGCGCAGGGTCACTTTGCGCCCGGCTCCATGCTGCCAAAGATTCAGGCGGCGTGCATGTTCGCCGCCAGCAAACCCGGCCGCCGCGCCGTCGTCACTTCGCTCGACAAAGCCGTCGACGCGCTTAACGGATCCGCCGGCACCATAATCGTGCAATAACCATTTAACGCTAAAAAAGCGCATTATCCTTTTAAGAAGCGCTTGTCAGAACGGAATTACGATAACAGATCTAAAGAAGAAACTCTTCTTGACAATAAATATGCTGAAAGAGCGTTTTCCACCTCTGGAAACGCTCTTTTATACTCTACACACGAGATTGAAGATATTTACCCGCGGAACCTGTCTGGCTGGACGCTGCATATTCGAATGAGGGAACCTGGTCGGCGGCAAATCTACCTTGCATGGTATTTTAAGCATTTTTTATCTTTGTTTCATAAAAATACGTGTTTTTATCCTATTTATATTTACACAATACAAATTTTTGTTTGCTTTCGTCTACCATCCGGCAAAAACATTCTGTTTTTTTTACAGCCAGTCCGGGCGATTCCCCTCCTTCCTTTGCATTTTTCCATGTTTCTACTATAATACAAATATAGAAAGCTACCACAGGGAGAAAATCATGATTCACTTATACTGCGGCGATGGCAAGGGCAAAACGACCGCCGCGCTTGGACTTATCGTTCGCCACGCCGGTTCCGGCGGCCGGGCCGTTTTCGCCCAGTTTCTGAAAAGCACGCCGACCGGCGAACTGGCCGCGCTTGAAACGCTGCATGTACCGGTTTACCGGAACGATATTCCTCATGGATTCTTCCCTTCCATGACGGAAGAGACAAAATCCGAAGTAACCCGCCTGCATAACCGTACGCTCGCCGAAGTTGCCGGACTGGTAAAATCCCGTTCATGTACGCTCCTCGTGCTGGACGAACTCTGCGCGGCGCTCTCGCTCAATCTGATCGACGCCAGCGCCGTATTCTCCCTGCTGGACGATTCCGGCGAAACGGAAATCGTCGTCACCGGACGCAATCCCGTGTCGGAACTGATCGATCGCGCGGACTATATCACAGAAATGAAACTGCTGCGGCATCCCTATCAGAAAGGCGTAACCGCCAGAAAAGGAATCGAGTTTTAGCGTTCCGTCGCAGTTGTCATATCTGTTATTACGCGTCTGTCTATCTTTTTCTCTAGGGTGTGTTGCTAAAATCACAAAAGCGTATTTCCGCCGCCCCGGCATGCATATTTTCGTTGAAAAGCCTCGCCGCAGCACCACTATGCCTGTGTTTTTCGTCTCAATCTGCAAGCCGATCCAGCATAACTGCATCTTTCAGACTTTTGAAAAACACCCCGCCGACACGAATGCCTGACAAAAAGGGTATAAACAAATCGCCCTAGTCGGGCGATTTCAGCCTGTCAAAAAAGTTCCTGGGATTGTTAAGGGTCGCAACCCTTACCCCGTATAATCCGGCGCAGTACGATCGCCCGTTTCGGGCGGTTTCTCTTTTGCGTTTTGCCGCCCGAGAGTCCGAAGGACGAGAAGCAAAATGTGGTTACTCCGTCAAAAAATAAGTTTTTTGACGGTCTCAAATCGCCTAACAAAGGCGATTTATCATGCTGGATCAATTGGAACAGCGAAAAGGCGGACTATTCCCACATCTCTTAAACCTTCCAACGAATTTCATGCTGTCAAAAGCCTTCTATTAAATAATTTCCTTCAAACTTGCTGAATCGGCATTTTTACATAAGCAAAAGAATTAATGGTCATTTTTCATTCTCCTTTGAAAGAATCATCTCGTATACCCGCTCCAAATCTTCTTTGCTGTAATACTCAATCGTTACCTTTCCGCGAGAGTCGTTTCCTGAAAGCGTAACCTTGGTACCAAGCGATTCGCGAAAGGCGTCCTGTATATTCTGTAAATCGGCAGAAAGAGGTTTCTTTTCTTTTCTGACAACAGGTTTCTTTTTCTCGTTTAGTTGACGTATTCTTTCCTCCATTGTACGGACGGAGTATCCGTTTTTCACGCATTCCTCAGCAAGCTGCAGCAATTGCGTTTCATCCGCCAGACCAGCGAGCGCGCGCCCGTGACCCGCGGAAAGAACGCCTGTTTTGAGCATATCGATGATCTGTTCGGGAAGTTGGAGCAATCTTACCGCATTCGCGATTGCCGACCTGCTTTTACCCAGGCGCGCGGCAACCTCTTCCTGCGTCATATCATGCTGCTTCATCAAAAACCGGATCGCCGCGGCTTCCTCTATCGGATTCAGATCCTCGCGCTGGATGTTTTCAATCAGCGAGACCTCATGAATCTGCGCTTCATCGTAGTCCGCCACCAGTACCGGAACTTCCGTTAATCCCGCAAGACGCGCCGCCCGGAATCTCCGCTCTCCCGCAATGATGAAATAGCGGTCCTTTTTCTTTTTTACAATCAACGGCTGCACGATTCCGTGCACACGAATAGAATCTGCAAGTTCTTTCAGGGAATCTTCGTCAAACTGCTTGCGCGGCTGAAGCGCGTTGGTATCGATTGTCCGGATACCAACCGTCAGGATTCCCCTTCCAGCGTCCTTTTTCTCCTCAAAAGAAACATCGTAGGGATCGAGCAGCGCATCCAATCCGCGGCCCAACCCCTTTTTCTGTGCCGCCATTTATGCGCCCTCCTTTGAAACGATCTCTTCCGCAAGCGCATTATATGCCGTCGCGCCCGCGCTCCCCGGCGCATAACGCGTAATCGGTATTCCAAAGGAAGGGGCTTCTCCTAAACGAACGCTTCTCGGTATCACCGTGTCATATACTTTATTTTTGAAAAACTTTTTTACTTCCTCAACAACCTGCATAGAAAGATTTGTCCGTGAATCAAACATTGTCAGAACAACGCCCTCCACATCCAATTCGGAATTCAGGCTTCTGCGCACAAGTTTGACCGTATTCATCAAAAGGCTGAGTCCCTCAAGCGCATAAAACTCGCACTGGATCGGAACAAGCAGCGTATTTGCCGCCGTCAGAGCGTTCAGCGTTAACAACCCCAACGAAGGAGGACAGTCTATGAAAACGTAATCATATTCCCTTTTTGTCGCATTCAGCGCATTTTTCATCACTTGCTCTCGCGCAATCATATTGACGAGTTCGACTTCCGCACCAGCAAGCGAGATATGTGCGGGAACAAGCTTTAGCGTTTCGATCATCGTATCGAGCGTTGCGTCGTCCACGGGAACGCCATTGATCAGAACGTCGTATATGGAAGATTCACTGCCTTCTTTTTTCATTCCAAGGCCGCTCGTGCTGTTTCCCTGTGGATCCGCATCCACTAAAAGAACGCGTTTACCTTTTTCTGCAAGGCACGCGCTTAAATTGACGGCGGTCGTCGTTTTCCCGACGCCGCCTTTCTGATTTGCGATTGCTACGATCTTCATATTTAAATCGATCCTCCGCTCCTATCGGTACTGTCATTATACTTTATCCATCAAAGCGTTTCAATGTTCCACGTGAAACATAATATTTCTCGAATTCTATTTTTTGAAATATATTCCTTTATCTTTATTATTACGGATCGCATTCCTTCGTTGTTTATTATTAATTATCGTTTTGTTTCACGTGAAACTTTAATATAGCGTGTCATGATTGTCATTTAATTCGTTTTTTATGTTTCACGTGAAACACATTTTTTTGACTGACCAACAAACGCAAAGATAACCCTTCTCTTCTTCTTAAAGGTCCAAAAATAAGTTCATTCGTTAAAAAGTGCAGCAACTTTTTACTTTTTTCCTCACTTAAGTGTTATTAAAATCTAAATGAACCAGTTTTGCTGGATCGTCTTTTAGTTTAAAGCGAAAACCACCGGCGCCGCGTTTCTACTGTCAGTCTTTTTTTAAAATATATAAGTTTAGCCGGAAGAAAAGATAGCGTACAATAAAGTTCGCAAAAAGGAAGAAGGCATAGGAAAGCCATCG